>CAZCEG010000374.1:0-1769 GCA_964497275.1 uncultured Oceanicaulis sp. | reverse complement strand
GGCGCTGCACGAGCGCGGCGAGGTGCCGTGTGCGTTCAGCTTCGTGGTCATCAGCCCTGACAGTCCGCAAGGCCGGATCGAGCACTGGACGCGCGAGGAGGCCGCTTCGGCGAGCCTCGAGCTTGGCGCCTTTGGCGGCCTCGCCTTGCGCCTGCCGGAGGCAGACCTGCTCAATGACGCGGTCATGAATGCGGCGCTCGACGCGGCCCGTGGCCAGTCAGGACCCGCGCCGGCAGCGCCGGAGTTCCTTGCTGGCATACAGGCCTTGCGGGCAGCGGGCGACTATGCGGGCGCTTTCCTTCTGCTGACGCAGGAGACAGCACATTTCGGGCCGTGCCCGGCAGAGACCATCGGCTCGGAACGCATTGCCTGCACCAGCCTGCCCGGCCTGCTCCAGAGCGGGGCCGGCAACGCGGCCTTTGCCCGCGTGGTGGAGGCCTCAGAAGCGATCACCGAAGGCGCGCATCGCACCGCGATAGACAATTTGCGCGGTTTTATCGCCCGCGAAGACGATGCCGGGGCCGCTGCCCGGACCATGCTGGCCAACGAAATGCTGGGCATGGGCGAGGACGGCCTTGCGCAATACCCTGATATCGACCCGGTCGCGCTTCTCGAAGAGGCGCTGGTCCTCGATCCGTTCGCACCTGATGCCTACTGGCATCTGGGGCGGCGCTACATGGAGGCGGGCGCGCCTGAGGCAGCCTGGGTGCTTTTCGATCTGGCGAGGGCCTTGCCAGGACGTGAACCGACCCCGCTTTTGCGTCAGGCGGTACGTATCGAGGAGAGCCTTTTGCAGCTGACGCCGCGCCTGTTTGGCCCGCCCGCACAGACCGCGCCGCGCTGAGCACCGAATTTAAGGAAACTTTACGCTGCGTTAACCGCATCGCTGGCTCTTAATCCTCAGGCAATCGAGGCGTGGAGCGTCGGTGTGAACCGGATAGTTGTGGAAACACTACATATGGGGGTCACCCCGGCGGTTTACACAATATTAACCGTTCCGCTACCCTCGGGCGATCGGGTCGGGAGCGTGTGAGTCGGATGACGTCCGGAACACCTTGGAGCGTTAAAGGCATCGACCCGCGGGCGCGGGCGATAGCCAAGACGGCTGCCCGGCGCGAAGGGCTGACGCTCGGCGAGTGGCTGAACCGCGTTATCCTCGACGACGATACCCCTGCAAAGGATTGGGAAGAGCGCCTTGGCGGGTTTCCCGGCTTTCCGGCCTCGCCTGCGGGCGATGGCGGGGACGGGGATGGGGACCTCTCCGAACTGATCGCGCGGCTGGGTGCCCGGATCGAAGCGGCAGAGGCGCGCGCGCAGCTGGCGATTTCCGGTGTGGACCAGTCGGTCAGCGGGCTGGCCCGCCGCCTCGAGCGCGTCGAGGAGAGCCTCGAAGAGGAAGAAGAGCAGGTTTCAGACGCGCTGGCGCGCACCCGCGCCGCGCAGGACGAGCTCATCGAGCGCATCCGCAAGCTGGAACGCTCCGGCCCCGGCGGCGACAGTAATCAGGTGCGTGTGGTAGAGAATGCGCTCGGCAAGATCGCCGCGCGGCTTTACGAGACCGAGCGCGATTTCCGCGCCGAGATCGATGGTCTGCTGGACCGCGAGGAGCGGCGCAAGGATGGCTCCGAGAGGGCCATCAAATCCCTTGCCCAGCGCCTCGAGGAAGAAGAGCGCCGTGCGCGCGGCGAGGAAGCCTCGATCAAGGAAATCCTCGAGCAGCGCGCCCGCGAGACGAAGGAAAACCTCGGCGGCGGTCTTCCTCGCGGAAG
>CAZCEG010000373.1:0-2679 GCA_964497275.1 uncultured Oceanicaulis sp. | reverse complement strand
GCTTCCGGCAAGGCAAGGCGCAAGGCCGCCGGTACGGCAATATAGCTCGCAGATGCCGCCAGCGTCATCAGAAGGCCAAGACTGCCCGCCTCCAGCCCGATCAGAAGGCCGACGCCGAGCCCGGCAATCGCGCCGATAATCGGCATGTAAAGACCAAAGCCGATAACGCCGGGTTTCAGGACGCGCCAGTTGCGCAATAGCCCCCGGCCCGCCACCAGACCCATATCAAGCAGGAACAGGCAGAGCACGCCGCGGAAGATGTCATTGAAGAAGGGAGAAACCGCCACCATGCCGCGCGGGCCGGTCATCCAGCCGATGAAGAACGCCCCGATCAGAAGGACAATGGACCCATTGGCCGCGATCTCTTTCAGGACCGAAAGCCTACTTTCGCCATGCCCCTCCCCGCCATTGGAGGCGCGCGCCGCCGAGCCCGCCAGGATCAGCGCGGTAACGATGGCAGGCGCTTCCATGGCGGCAGCGACCGCCACCATGAAGCCCTCGCCCGGTGTTTCGAGAAAGCGCGCGGCATCGCTTGCAGCAATGAAGGTGACGATGGAGATGGAGCCGTAATGCGCCGCAATGGCGGCTGCATCAATGCGCCCCACCCGGGTCGTCAGCATCAGAAGGCCAAAGCCGAGAACCGGCAGAAGCGCGGAGAGCACGATACCGGCAAGGATCGCCCCGCCGACCGACCAGTTGAGGTCGCCTGCGGCCATCTCCGCCCCGCCCTTGAAGCCGATCGCCATGACGAGATAGAGCGACAGCGCCTTGGCGATGGCCTCAGGGATGGAAAGGTCTGAGCGGACGAAAGCCGCGATCAGCCCCAGCACGAAAAACAGGATGGGCGGGGAGATCAGATTGGCTTCCGCCAGCGTGAAAATATCCATGCCCCCGCCCCAATCAGATCAATGCTACTCAGCCGCTTGTTTCGGCTTCCATGAGTGAACGTAATCGAGATTCTCGACGCTGGCAGCGCCCTCGCCCACATCGAGCGGATCGCGCGTGTCGATCATCACGGCATATTCATCCGTGGCGGGCTTTTTCTGCACCAGCATGTTGGCGAGCGCTTTGGGGTGCGGCCCGTGGGTGAAGCCTGCCGGGTGGAAAGTCATCATGCCGGCATCAATGCCGTCGCGGCTGAAGAAATCGCCCGCGTGGTAGAACAGCACTTCATCATAGTCGTTATTGTTGTGGAAGAAGGGCACTTTGAGCGCGCCCGGATCGGTCTCGAAGGGGCGCGGCGCGAAGGTGCACACCACAAACCGGTCCGACAGGAAGGTCGTGTGCGCGCTTGGCGGCACGTGATAGCGATGGCTCATCACCGGGCGGATATCGCGGACATTCAGGCGCACCGGATAAAGCTCGCCGTGCCAGCCCGCCGCATCAAGCGGATTATAGGGATAGGTGATGCGGCTGACTTGCCCACGCTTCTTCACATGGACAACCCATTCATGATCGTCGTCGGCCTGCTGCGCGCGGAAGGCATCGTCCATGGCGGGTACATCCAGCACGGCAGGGTCGAAGATCGCGTGCGGCCCGAGCAGGCCCCGGTCAGGCAGGGTGTAGTGGGTATTGGTGGCCTCCACCATCAGCACGGCGGTCGCCTCAGACGGCACCAGCCGCCACATCGTCGCGCGCGGCAGGATGATGTAATCGCCGGCCTCGTAAGGCAGATGGCCGAAATCGCAGAAGAGCGAGCCCTTGCCGGTATGGATGAAAAGTAGCTGGTCACCATCACCGTTGCGGGCAAGACCCGTCATCGGCTTTTCCAGCTTCCAGAAGCGGATGTCGCAGCTCTTGTTGTGCAGGACGGAGGGGCTGGACCATGGCACGTCATCGGGGCGGTTGAGCCGTGCCAGATCAAATGCGCGCGGCTGCAAAGGGCCTTCAAACTTCACCCAGCCCGTCGGGGGGCGCTTATGGTGCAGGAAGGCGGCGGGGCCGAAAAACCCTTCCTTGCTCATCTCGCGCTCATAGGGCGCATGCTCCGGCAGGTCCGCATGGGCCTGCCGGGAAGCGTCGCCTTCGCTGCGGGAGGTGTAGATCCATTTGCGCGCCATGATCATGTTCCTCTTATCGGGGCTGGGCTGCCAATTTAGTTACATCTGAAACTAAATGGAAGGGCGATTCCGGCAACGGGCCGGTTCATCCTCATTCTGCCCGAACGCCTGAGTCCACGCAAAGTCCGGCGTGGCCTGCAGGCACCGACTGCACCCGATTCCCGATGTCACGTTTCTGTCAAAAACCCGGTTGGTTGCCTTGACGGCGGCGTCCCGCCCGTAAAGAAGGGGTCTGACACGGCCTGGTCTTGCAAGACCTGTATCCCGCAGGCCGGAAGGGGAAGCATGGCGAAGATCGACAAGGACCTTAAGCGGCTTCAACGGCTGGAGACCGGTGTCCAGAGTCTCTCCCGGCAATTGGTGCCTGTGGGCATCGCGGTCGTTGTCCTTGCCCTGATCGGTGTCGCCGCGGGCACGTTCTCCGGCGTGCACACCGGCTGGGCGCTGTTCGTCGCGGCCAGCATGATTGGCGGCTATATGGCGCTCAATATCGGGGCCAATGATGTTGCCAACAACATGTCCCCGGCCGTGGGCGCACGCGCACTGACCATCACCACCGCCGTCATCGCTGCTGCCATCTTCGAAGCTGCAGGCGCGATCATCGCGGGCGGCGAGGTTG
>CAZCEG010000372.1:0-2691 GCA_964497275.1 uncultured Oceanicaulis sp. | reverse complement strand
CCCTGGATGCGGCGCTGCTTCTCGCGTTCGCGCGCACGGCGCATGGAGGCGAGCGAGCGCTGGCGGTCCTCATCATCCTCGACGAGGTTCTGGATGGTCAGGCGGCCCTTGTGGCGGCGCTCGCCGGCATCCTTGGAGCGCGCGGGCGCTGCCTTGGCGGCAGGGGCCAGCTTCTTCTTGGAGCGGCCATCATCCTCGTCAGCGTCCGCAACGAGATCGATATCCTTGGCGCGGACATCCTTTTCCGGCGCCTTGCGCTGCGGCTTGGCCGTATCGGGGTCGGCGGGCACGGGAATGTCGGCCGGGTCAATGACCGGGACGGCTTCCTCACGCACGCGGGATTTACGCTCTTCGCTGGCCTTGCGGGCCTGTTCCTCACGCTCGCGCTGTTCTTCAAGCGCCTTGCGATCCTCTTCGGCCTTGCGGGCAAGCGCCTCTTCCTCGGCCTTCTTGCGGGCATCGCGCTCGGCAGATTCGGCGCGCGCGCGGGCAATCGCGCGCTGACGCTTGATCAGCTCCTCTTCGGAGAGGCCGAGCTGCTTGGCCTTGGCCGCAAGCGCTGCACGTGCCTTGTCGGCATCGCTCATCGGCTTGCCGGACGGCGTCGCGGCAGGTGCTGCATCCTTTCCGGCAGGTGTGCCGGGCGCAATGCGCTTGCGCTTCTTCTCGACCACCACCGCCTTGGAGCGGCCGCGCGCAAAGCTTTGCTGCACGGTGCCAGAGCCCGTGCGTGCGCCGAGGGTGAGGGGCTTGCGGCCCGAAGGATTGCGTTCGTCAGCGTCGCTCATAAACGTCTTTCATCGCGGCATGTCGTCAAAAGGCATGTCGGACGTGTGCGCCGCCGCGCACGTCCTGCCCCGTCCAATTACCGGCTCCGGGCAAAGGCCCGCTAACCTAGCGGCCTTGCCTGCCGTTTCAACTCCCCAATGCGCCGGGCCGCATCCGGCCCTGACCCATCAGGCCTTCTGTCCATCCTGCCGGGGCGCAAACCCCGCCAGCTTTCCCATCAGCACCAGCACACGCCGGGCCTCGGGGCCTTCGGCCAGCACCAGATGCACGACGCCGGACCGGCCAAGCGCCAAGCCCAGCGTTTCCGCGTCAAACACTTCCAGCACCGGCAGGTCCGGTGCGGTGTGGAAGGCGAGCGCATCGACCTTGCGCCGGCCGTCCTTCGCGCCGTCACTTGCCTCGATCCGCAAGGCGGGCCGGGCAGAGGGTTTGAGCGCCAGTCTGGCGGCATCATACCCTATTGCGAGCCGTCCTGCGCGCCTCGCGAGCCCCAGAGCCGACAAAATCGCGTTTCTGAGCTGGCTCTCGAACAGTCCGGCGAGGTCTTCAGGCACCTCGACCGGGCCATCAAACGCCCGGAAGAAAGCCTTTTTCCTTACCGCCGTCTCGATGGCCTCGCGGCTGGCGCTGACCCAGGCACCGCGCCCGGGAAGCTTCGCTGCGAGATCAGGAACGATCTGCCGGTCCGGACCGAGCGCCACCCGGAGGAGCTGGTCCTCATGGGCCGTCTCCCCGGTTACCACACAGCGCCGTTCACGCGGGCTCTTCATGCGGCTGGCTCTGGCGCCCCGGCTCACTTGTCCTCGTCTTCGTCCCCGCCTTCCAGCGCGTCGCCCGCATTGATCAAGGTTTCCAGATCAACGCCGAGGCGCTCCGCTTCGGCTTCCAGCGCGGCAAGGTCAAAATCACCGGCTTCGGCCTCAAGCTCGTCCTCGCTCAGATCCTCGACGGCCTCGATCTCGACTTCTTCCACCTCTTCCTGCGGCAGGTCGCTCTCCTCGATCCAGCCAGCGGCGACGCGGGCGCGCATGATCATGCGCTCGGCGTCGGCTGCTTCCAGAGAGAAGCCATCGAGAATGCCCGGCTCGCGGATACGCTCGCCATCGCGGGTCTCGTACCAGCCCCGCAGATCGTCCGGCGTCATGCCGGCCAGATCGTCGACGGTGAACACGTCGTTCTCGCCGAACTTGACCGCCATGGGCAGGGTGACGCCCTCGATCTCGAGAAGCGCGTCCTCGACGCCCAGCTCCTTGCGGCGGGCATCCTGCTCATTGGCCTGACGGTCGAGATACTCGCGGGCGCGCGTCTGGATCTCTTCAGCTGTCGCATCATCAAAACCTTCGATGATGGCGATCTCGTCCAGCTCGACGAAGGCGAGGTCTTCCACATCGGTGAAGCCTTCGGTAGCCAGCAATTGGGCGATGACCTCGTCCACATCAAGGGCTTCCATGAAGATGGCGGTGCGCTCGGTGAACTCTTTCTGGCGGCGCTCGCTCTCTTCAACCTCGGTGAGGATGTCGATGGACCAGCCGGTCAGCTGGCTGGCGAGGCGCACATTCTGGCCGCGGCGGCCAATGGCGAGCGACAGCTGGTCGTCGGGCACCACCACTTCGATGCGCTGGTTTTCCTCGTCCAGCACCACCTTGGCGACCTCGGCCGGCTGCAGCGCGTTGACGATGAAGGTCGCAGGATCGGGATTCCACGGGATAATGTCGATCTTCTCGCCCGCAAGCTCGTTCACGACCGCCTGCACACGGCTGCCGCGCATACCGACGCACGCGCCCACAGGATCGATCGAGCTGTCATTGGAGATGACGGCGATCTTGGCGCGGCTGCCCGGATCACGCGCCACGCGGGGGATCTCGATAATGCCTTCATAGACTTCCGGCACTTCCTGCGCGA
>CAZCEG010000371.1:0-2692 GCA_964497275.1 uncultured Oceanicaulis sp. | reverse complement strand
CGGCTGATCTCCATTTGCTCGGCGCTCACCGGCTTGCTGTCGGCTCCAGTGAGCTTGCCGGCACGCTGGGATTTGACCCAGTTGAACAGGGTCTGATCGATCACGCCCAGGGTGCGCGCGGCCGCTGCAATGCTCTGGCCGCCTTCGAGACCAGCTACACGGCCTCTTGTTTGAATTCGAGCGTGTAGCGCGCTCTCGTCGTCTTCGTCATTTGCGTCTCTTCTTGCTTGAATTGAATCACTCAGCAAGGGATACGTTTTTCGGGGGCAAGGTCATCCATGCGGCTCCCTAGGATCAATATGGACTGATCACATCAATGGGGAGAGAGCATGAACTTACGCCATCTTCGCTGCTTCATCGCCGTGGCCGAGGAACTGCACTTCGGCCGAGCTGCTCGACGACTGCATATCGAACAGTCTCCACTATCGCGCACGATCCGCCAATTGGAGGCAGATCTTGGGGTGACACTGCTCGATCGCTCGCCACGCAGCGTTCGTCTCACGTTGGCGGGGCAGGTCTTCCTGGAAGATGCCCGGCGCGTGCTGCTGGCCTTCGAGCAGGCGCAGGCCAAGGCACGCGCGGCGGCAAACCATCGGAACACGCTGCGCATCGCGCTATCGGGCGATATGGGACAGGCCCGCTTGTCGGCATTGCTTGCGCTTTGCCGGGAGGAGGCGCCACGGGTCGGCATTCGGTTATTTGAAGCGCCACTGGCGCAGTTGGTGAGCGGACTGCGCAGCGACTTGTATGACGCAGGTTTTGCATTGGCTGCTGAGGTGGATTCCGGCGTCGTCGCCACGCCGGTGTGGCGAGACCCGCTGGTGGTAGCTTTGCCCGCCCGGCATCCGCTGCTGGCTTTCAAGGAAGTGCCGCTGGAGGAAGTGGCGAGCTATCCGCTGGTGCTGTGCGATCCCCAGGTCTGCGAAGGTTGCAGCCGGCAGCGCGAACGGCTGCTCCGCACGGTGGATGCGCAGCCGACGGTAGCCGAGTACGTCAAGACCCATTCCCTGATGCTGGCCCTCGTGGCCGCCGGCTACGGCGTGGGCTTTTCGAGCGCGGCGCATCTGGCGGGTTGCCATCAGGCCGATGTCGTCGTGCGGCCGCTGGCCGACGAGACCGCTTCGCTGACGACCTATCTACTGCGACCCGAAGGCGAAATCATGGAGCCGCTGCGGCAGTTCATCGACCGCGTGGAGCGTGTCGGACGCCCGCAAGGGGCCGATCAACGCCCGATGTGATGCGGGGATTCTGGACGGCGCGATTCATTTTCGGTCTGGATCTTGACCCGAATTGCATCGGCGGCCGACCTTTTGCGTCACGGGCATGGATGGCGAATCGGGCCTATCCACCCGGCATCAAGCAAGGCACCTTCAAGCTATCGAGGTCACTGCAGTGACGCAGAACGCATGAGCCTTTGCTGGATGCAAACCGGCTCAGCCGGAAGACGCATTGGCGCTTTACCTCGCCCGTTTTCCTACGAAGACTTTGCCCTGGTTTTCCGGTAAAGCGCGGCATCCCTTCCTGATCGAACTTGGATGCGCGGCTTTTCAGACCGTTGCGCCGGTAACAAGATTTTTCGCAGGTGCATTATGGTTGAGGTGTAGCGGGCACCGCAAGGAGGTTTGCCCCCTGCGTAACGCTCGGCGACATCGCCGCACCCAACGTCCACCACGATGCCGACCGGCTCGCGCTTCATCGGGTTCTTTGGGCAATCGCTGCGCCCATGTGGGCCGCGCGCGCTTGCCATGTGTCGATCCGACGATGGGAAGAGCGCGATATGCCGAAATCGAGCAGCCACGCCTTTGGCGCAAAGACGTACTACCGACCGATCGAGGCGGCCGTCCGCTGGTGTGGTCTCCTGCGCTTCGAGCAGCGTATTCTGGAAACGCTGGAGCAGCGTGCCATGCCGGAGCTCGGCGAGTTCCCGCGCTGGCCGCTGCTGCGCCTGTATGCCGAGCGCATCTTCGACGCGCTGACGCATGGCGAATTGCCCGCCGGCAAGGCCGGCATCGTGCTGGACTCGCAGCGGCCGGCGCTCGACGACCCCGAGTTGACCGTGCGCCATGTGGACTTGAAAGCGTGGATGTCGCGGTTCTACCCCGGCGATCGGCCGGGGTTTTTGTTTGACTGTATCGAACGCGCGGTGCATCCGGCGGTGAGCGTGGACACGCTCAACATCCTGCTGGCCGACCGCGAAGCAACGAAGTCGCAACTTGCCGAACTTGCCCTGGTGCATGAAACGCTGCGCACCGCGCACGAAGCACTGGCGAAGGAACATGCCACGCGCGCGGCCAACGACGAACAGGCGCGCGAGCCTGGCCTGCGCAGCGAGACGACTTACCTCAACATCATCGGCGGACTGCTGACGCTGCTGCTGGGCAATTCGCCGTCAGGCGCGGCCTATTCGTCGTTCCGCAGCATGGATGCCGTGGTCAGCGCGCTGATCGCACACCATGAGGGGCGGCCGGGTCTCAGCGAGCGGACGCTGTGGAGCAAGCTCGCGCAGGCGCGGCGCCACCTGGAAGCGTCGCGCTGACGACGCGGCCAGCATGATGCCGATGTCGTGCACTGCAATTGCAGTCCCGGCTTCTGCAATTGCAGTGATTTCGGCGACCGCGGTGTATTGAATACGAGGCACTTTCCGAACAGCGCCAGTGAGCGTCAAGGAGTGTCTCTCATGCCTTCGCAGACC
>CAZCEG010000370.1:0-2700 GCA_964497275.1 uncultured Oceanicaulis sp. | reverse complement strand
ATTGGCCGGCCCTCCACCTATGCCTCGGTCCTCTCCGTGCTGCGCGACCGCGACTATGTGCGCATGGAAGACAAGCGCTTCGTGCCCGAGGACAAGGGCCGGGTCGTCATCGCGTTTCTGGAAAACTTCTTCACCCGCTATGTCGAATACGACTTCACGGCGGACCTTGAAGACCAGCTCGACAAGGTGTCCTCGGGTGATCTGAGCTACAAGGAATTGCTGCGCCGCTTCTGGGCCGATTTCTCGGCCAATGTGGAAGGGATTGCGGACTTGCGCGTCGGTCAGGTGATCGATGCGATGAATATCGCGCTCGCGCCCGTCGCCTTCCCGCCGCGCGAGGACGGCAAGGATGCGCGTCTTTGCCCCTCCTGCAATGAGGGCACGCTTTCCTTGCGCCTTGGCAAGCATGGCGCATTCGTCGGCTGCTCCAACTATCCTGACTGCCGCTTCACCCGCGCGCTTGGCGGTAATGGTGACGAGAAACCGGCCATCGAGGGCAATGGCGAGATCGGCCTGCACCCCGAACACCAGCAGATGATCTATCTCAAAGACGGGCGCTTTGGTGCCTATCTGGAGATGAGCCTGCCGGGCGAGGACAAGCCGCGCCGCTCCTCCATCCCCAAGGGCTGGGATGTGACCAGCATTGATCTCGACAAGGCGGTTATGCTGATCGACCTGCCGCGCCAGATCGGGCCGCACCCGGAAGATGGCGAGATGATCGAGGCCGGCCTTGGCCGCTATGGCCCCTTCGTCAAGCACGGCAAGACCTATGCAAACCTGCCCTCCATCGACGAGGTGTTCGAGATCGGGCTCAACCGTGCTGTTGCGGTCATTGCCGACAAGAAAGCCGGCGGTGGGCGCGGGCGCGCGGCCCCTGCCCCGCTTAAGGAACTGGGCGAGCACCCAGATGGCGGCGCAATCCAGCTCATGTCCGGCCGCTATGGGCCTTACGTGAAATGGGAGAAGGTCAATGCCACCTTGCCCAAGGGCGCAACACCTGAGACCCTGACGCTGGAACAGGCTCTGGAGCTGATCGCGGCCAAGGCAGGCAGCAGCGGCAAGAAACCCGCCGCGAAGAAGGCGCCAGCTAAAAAGGCCTCGGCCAAGAAAGCAGCCGCGAAAAAACCTGCCGCGAAGAAAAAGGCACCGGCAAAGAGCGGAGCGAAAGCGAGCGGCGCGTGAGCAGTCAGCATGATCCCTTTGCAGAGGCCGGCTTCACGCGCGACGCGCTGATCGAGGTCATACGGCTTGGCGAGGGACGCTTCACCAAGCGCGAGATCGCCCGCGCCCTGTCGCTGAAAGGCGATGCCAAGATCGGCTTGCGCGAGGCGCTCAAAGCCCTTGAGGAAGAGGGCGCGATTATCCGCACCCCGTCCAAGGCCTATGCCATTCGCGGCGGTCTGCCCCCGGTTACAGTGGTGGAAGCCTACGACCGCGATGTCGATGGCGAAATCCTCTGCCGGGCGACAAGCCTTGGCGAGGACAGCCCCGTCATCCGCCTCGCGCCCGGCGAAGGCAAGGGCAAGCGCGGCGACAGCGCGCTGGGTGTAGGCGACAAGTTTCTTGCCCGGCTGGAGCGGGAAGACGGCGAATATATCGCCCGCATCATCAAGAAACTCGGCCGCTCGGCCCATCGCATATTGTGCGTCTACCGTGAGACGGGGCGCGGCGGTGCGCGCCTCGTGCCCGTTGACCGGCGCACCAAGCATGAGCTGGTTCCGGCCAAGGGCGAATGCCTCGCGGCGAAAGACGGCGATCTCGTCAATGTGCGCCTGGCCGCTGGCAAGGCCTATGGCCTGAAGACCGGCGTGATCGAGGAAGTGCTGGGCAGCGCCGATGATCCGCGTTCAGGCTCGCTGATCGCATTGGCAGAACACGGCGTGCCGACAGGCTTTGGCGAGCCTGAGCTGAAAGAGGTCAAGGCGATCAGGGCGGTAACGCCCAAGAACCGCGAGGACCTGACCGGCATTCCCCTCATCACCATCGACCCCGCCGATGCCAAGGACCATGACGATGCCGTCTGGGCAGCACCGGACGATGATCCGGCCAATAAGGGCGGCTGGGTGGTAATCGTGGCTATCGCCGACGTCGCTGCTTACGTCACTGGCGGCTCTGCGCTCGACAAGGGTGCAAGAAAGCGCGGCGTCTCGGTCTATCTGCCCGACAGGGTCGAGCCTATGCTGCCCGAGCGCCTGTCCAACGATCTGTGTTCGCTGAAAGAGGGTGAAAACCGGCCCTGCCTTGCCGTGCGCATGGTGTTCGACCGCAATGGCAACAAGAAGGCCCACCGCTTCATGCGCGGCTGGATGCGCTCTGCTGCCAAGCTCTCCTATGACGAGGCGCAGGCCGCGATTGACGGCAAAGGCAAGGGCAAGGCGGAGACGCTGAAAAAAGGCGTGCTGGAGCCGCTCTGGGGCGCCTATGCCGCCTTGCAGAAGGCCCGTGCCGTGCGCGAACCGCTGGAGATCGACGCGCCTGAACGCAAGGTGCAGGTCGGCCCTGATGGCGCGGTCACCGGTGTTGCGGTGCGAGAGCGCTTTGATGCGCACAAGCTGATCGAAGAAATGATGATCCAGGCGAATGTGGCCTCCGCCGAGGCGCTGGAAGCGGCAAAATCTCCGCTCATCGACCGCGTCCATGACGAGCCGGGTGCCGAGAAGGTAGAAGCCCTATCCGACTTCCTGCCGACCGTTGGGCTTA
>CAZCEG010000369.1:0-2714 GCA_964497275.1 uncultured Oceanicaulis sp. | reverse complement strand
CATAATAATTGACGGACTGTTAAATCGGTTGTCACAAAATCTCCGGCTGAGGCGCGGGGATAGATGACGATGTCTTCCTTTCATGCATGGCTGAAACAGTTTCGTGCGGACCGGCGCGGGCAGATCGCCATTGTGGCCGCGATCACGGCACCTGTTGTTATCGCGGGTGCCGGCCTCGGCGCAGAAACGGGCTATTGGTATTATCAGCAGCGTGTTGCGCAGATGAGCGCAGACGTCGCCGCCTTTGCCGGCGCCGTTGAAGCGCGTGCGGGCGAGGACTACGAGATCATCCTGGCGAGCGCGACAGGCGAGGCGCAGCGCCACGGCTTCCGCTCCGACCGGGGAGAGATTGAGGTCAACAACCCGCCTCTGTCCGGGCCGAACCGCAATCACCGCTCGGTGGAAGTGATTATCCGCCAGACGTTGCCGCGCCACATCTCGCGGCTATTCCTCGATGAGGACGTCGACTTTGCGGTGCGCGCGGTCGCCCGCTTCGACGAGCCGGGGCCCGCCTGCATTCTGGCGCTGGACCCTTCCGGCGCAGAATCGCTGCGCTTTACCGGATCAACCGATGTGACGCTGGTTGGATGTGACCTGATGTCCAATTCCATCAACACAAATGCGCTTGCGGTGACCGGGTCTGGCAGCGTGATAACATCGTGCGCCAACTCCGTCGGCGGCATGAACATCACGAGCCAGCTCGATCTGGTGGATTGCCTTGAGCCGCGCACCAACCTGCCGCCGGCGCTCGACCCGCTGGCAGCGCTGACCCCGCCTGTCGGAAGTGGATGCCGTAATCTGCCCGGGGGTGGCGGTGGCGGCACGCGCACCATCTCGCCGGGGCGGTACTGCAATGGCATGCAGATCAATGGCAATGTGCATTTCGAGCCCGGCGTCTACATCATTGATGGCGGCGCGTTCCGCCTCAATGGCGGTGCCAGCATTACCGGCGATGACGTCACCATCTACCTGACTAACAACGCGACCGTGCAGATGAACGGCAATGCCGACATCGCCCTGAGCGCGCCGGAAACAGGTGATTATGCCGGCGTGCTGTTCTGGGGAGACCGCAATAACGCGCCGGGCACGACCGCGCTCTTCAACGGCACGGCAACCAGCGCCCTGAAAGGCGCGCTCTACTTCCCGTCCCAGGACGTCGACATACGCGGCAATTTTTCGGGCAGCGACGGGTGCATGCGCATCATCGCCTACCGCATCGAGCTGAGTGGCAATTCCACGCTGGATATCGATTGTTCGCGTTCGGGTACCGTGTCGGTGCAGACGCCCGGCTTTGTCCGGCTGGTGGAGTGAGTAGCATGTGGCCAGCCAGCCTGATCCCGCGCTTTGCAGCCGACCGCTCCGGTGCGCCTGCGGTCGAGTTCGCCCTGATCGCGCCCCTCCTGCTCGCGCTGGTCGTGTTCGCCGCCGACATTGCCCATATCGCCTTCCAGCGCTCTGACATGACGGGTGCCATACGCTCTGGCACGCAGTATTTCATGGCCGGTGGCACCCATCCCGAGCGGGCAAGGGTGATTGTCGAAGAGGCTTGGGGAACACGCCCGGAAGAAGCGCGCGTACTGGTGGAGCGCATCTGTGAATGTGCTGAAGTGGTCGCGTCGTGCAACCTCCTCTGCCCGGACCAGAGCGTGCCGGTGGCCTACGCCACCATCACCATCGAAGCGCCCATGGCCGGACTGTTCATGAGCCACTACTCCTCCGTGACCGACAAGGTGAGGGTGCGCTGATGATGCGGCGGGTCTGGCACAGGCTGGCGGGCGACAGGTCGGGCACCAGCGCGATCGAGTTTGCCATTGTGATGCCGGCCTTCGTAATCCTGCTGATTGCAGGGGTGGCCTTCGGGCAAGGCTTTTACGCCATTGGCTCGGTGCAGTGGGCGGTGGAGCGCACGGCGCGCGATCTGATGGTGGATGGCAGTCTGACTGAAGCCCAGTACGAGGCGCGGGTGCGTGCCCTGACAGAGAACTTTACCGGCATGGATTTCGAGGTGGCCTATACCACGCAGGCCTATGGCGAGATCGAGGTGATGCAGGTGCGCACCTTGCTGCGCTATCCGGTGCGCATCCCGCTGATGGACACTGTCTGGCTGCAATACCCGGTCGACACCTACGCGCCCCGGCCGGTGGGCTGATCACGGGCTTTCCGCAGCAATCTCCAGCGTCAGCGCGTGGACATTGTCGCCAATGGGAGACTGGTCATCCGCCCCGCTGACCGCAGCCGCATGCAGGCGTACCGGGCCGGACAATGCGTCAGGCGCTGTCCAGTAAAGCTCCCAGACGGCCTCACCGTCCTCAAGCGCCAGCGGCCTTGTGTGGCTGGCATAGACCACATCCTCCAGCGTGCCGGTCTGGCCTTCGCCCTCTAGCATTTCCAGGCGCCCGGCATTGCTGCCATCCTCGAAGCGCAAGGCGAGCTGGAAGCCCGCCACAGCCGCCTCCCTGTCCATCACGCGGACAAAGAAGCGATAGCGGTCGCCGGGTGCGTATACGTCCGGACCATCCACGCGCAGCGCAATGTCCTCGCCCTGCGCTCCGCCGAAATGGCAGGACGCGCAGCTATCTTCGCCAAACCCGCCCGTATGGCCCAGCAGAGCGCCTTCAGGAAAGGCGCTGGCAGGCGGCAGGAAGGCGAGGCTGGCAGCGGCAATCGCCCCTGCCAGCATCAGCCTGACGGCCATCAGCGCGCATCCTGCACGG
>CAZCEG010000368.1:0-2741 GCA_964497275.1 uncultured Oceanicaulis sp. | reverse complement strand
GGAAACGCCCTCGCCCTCATGAATGGCGGTCGGCACGCCGCGCCCGTCATCGGAAACGCTTGCCGAACCGTCCGCATGCAGCGTTACGCGCACCTCTGTGCAGTGGCCCGCCAGCGCCTCGTCAATGGCGTTGTCGACCACCTCATAGACCATGTGGTGCAGGCCGGAACCGTCATCGGTATCCCCGATATACATGCCCGGACGTTTGCGAACGGCATCGAGCCCCTTGAGGACCTTGATGCTGTCCGCGCCATATTCCTGATTCGTGTTTTCGCTCATGGGTTTTTTCTAGCTGATAGCAAGCCATACCGCCACGCTTGCCATGACAAAAGCCGTGACAAGGTCAGCGCGCGATTTCACACCCTTCGCCACCAGCCAGCCCCGCGCCCGCTCTGCCAGCGTCACATGGACCGCCGTGGTGAGCATGAAAAGCGCCAGCATCATCGCCACCATCACCGCGTAATCGGTCATGCGCACGGCCGATAGATCAAAGAAGGCAGGCAGGAAGGCGAGATAGAAGAGGATCGCCTTGGGGTTGGTCAGCGGCATGGCGACACCGGCCAGATAGGTCGCGCCATAACCTGCCGTGCGCTTGAGGCCCGAACTGACGGGCGCAGGCGGTTTTGGCCACAGGCCGGAGCGCAGACTGCCCCAGGCCATCCATAACAGGATCGCGACGCCAATCGCCTTGCCGATCCAGACATAGGGCCCTGCCCGCTCTGCCAGCGCGGCAAGACCCGTCACCGCCACCGTCAGCCAGACAATGTCGCCGGTGATGATGCCGCTGCCATAGAGCCAGCCGTGCACCGGCCCCGCATCAATCGTGCGCGCGACCATGGCGGCATTGCCCGGCCCCGGCGTGAAGAACAGGATGAAGAGCGCGCCGCCAAAAGCGGCCAGCGAGGCAAGGGTCATGGCGTGTGGATTAGCGCCGCAGCAAGGCATCGCAAAGCGCGCGGGGCAGTGGGGGTGCTGTCCCGCCACACCCCGCCTGATTGCCCCGATCTCGAAGCGGGCCTAGTTTGCGCCCTCGATATTTCCTCGCCCGCTTCCCAAGGACGATACCCATGGCCACGACACGCCCCGTCACGAAAGACTCCCATGTCTATCTGGTGGACGGGTCGGGCTATATTTTCCGTGCCTATCACGCCCTGCCGCCGCTGACGCGATCTGACGGCACGCCTGTGGGCGCGGTGCAGGGCTTCTGCAACATGCTGTGGAAGCTGCTGGAAGACCTGAAAGGCGATGACCACCCGACGCATCTGGCGGTGATCTTCGACCACTCGGCCAAGACCTTCCGCAACGAGATCTATCCCGAATACAAGGCGCACCGGCCCGAACCGCCCGAAGACCTGCGGCCCCAATTCGCGATCATCCGCGATGCGACGCGCGCCTTTGACCTGCCCTCAATCGAGATGGACGGGTTTGAGGCCGATGACCTCATTGCCACCTATGCCCGCCAGGCTGCCGAGAAGGGGGCGCGCGTCACCATTGCCTCGTCCGACAAGGATTTGATGCAGCTGGTGAACGGGCAGGTGACGCTGCTGGACCCGATGAAGGTGCGCCGGATCGGGGCTGAGGAAGTGCGCGAGAAGTTCGGCGTCGGACCGGACCGTGTGATCGACGTGCAGGCGCTCGCCGGTGATAGCGTCGACAATGTGCCGGGCGTGCCGGGCATTGGCATCAAGACGGCAGCCGAACTCATTGAGACCTATGGCGATCTCGAAACCCTGCTGGCGCGGGCAGAAGAGATCAAACAGCCTGCCCGCCGCACCAGGCTGATCGAAAACGCGGACAAGGCCCGCATTTCCAAGCTGCTGGTGACCCTGAAGGACGATGTGGAGACGCCGGACCCGTTGGAGGATTTCGGCACGGCCGAGCCCGATGCGGAGAAGCTTCTCACCTTCCTGCGCTCCATGGAGTTCCGCACGATCACGCGGCGGGTGGAGGAAGCCCTTGGCGCAGGTCCGGCGGACGAAACCGGCGATGCCACCGCGCCCGTCGACCGCTCCGGCTATGCGTGCGTTCAGACGGTGGAAGCCCTGAAAGACTGGATCAGGCGGGCGAAAGCCGCGCGCGTGATCGCGGTTGATACCGAAACCGATGCGCTGTCGGCAACGGCGGCAGGGCTGGTCGGTATTTCCATCGCGGTAAAGCCCGGCGAGGCCTGCTATATCCCGCTGGCCCATCTGGGCGGAGACCTCGCCGATGGCGGGGGGCGGCCTCAGCAGATCGAGGTGGCGGAGGCCATCGGGCTTCTAAAGCCGCTTCTGGAAGACAAGGCTGTCCTCAAAGTCGGCCAGAACATCAAGTACGATCTCGCCGTGCTGGCCCGTCAGGGCATCAACATGGCCCCGATCGAGGACACCATGCTGATCTCCTACGTGCAGGAGGCTGGCCTGCACGGGCATGGCATGGACGAGCTGTCCGAGCTGCACCTTGCCCACAAGCCTGTCGCCTTCAAGGACGTGGCGGGCACAGGCAAGAACCAGAAGCATTTTGGCGAGATCGACCTTAAACGCGCCACCGAATACGCCGCCGAGGACGCCGACATCACGCTGCGCCTCTATGAGCTTTTAAAGCCCGGCCTTGCCGGCAAAGGGCTGGCGACCGTCTACGAGACGCTGGAGCGGCCCATGCCCGCCGTGCTGGCGAGGATGGAGCTCAATGGCATCAAGGTCGATGTCGCCCAGCTCTCGCGGCTGTCGTCTGAATTTGCCCAGCGCATGGCTGAGGCCGAG
>CAZCEG010000367.1:0-2759 GCA_964497275.1 uncultured Oceanicaulis sp. | reverse complement strand
GGCCCTGGACGGCGGATCACTGGCTATGGGCCTGCGGCCAAAGCGGATTTGTCTGGGTTGGCTGGGGAGAAGATTTCGAGCTGAGTGATGCCGAACGCGCCCGTATTGAGGCATTTCTGGAGACCGCTCCCCCTCTTGTTGAAGATGCCGAAACGCCATGGCGCGGCGAAGAGTCAGCGACCTATTATACGTTCGAGTCACGCTTCGAGCGCTTTCGCGAATTATCTGAGCTTCGCGATCTTCCGGTTCGCGAGCGCCGCACGATTCTCGCCGTTCAGGCGCATCATCTGGACCGGCATTTCGGCGATCAGCAAACTGCGCTGGCAATCCGCGAGGCAACGATTCCGTTGCTGGAAGAGCTCATCGAAATCAATGAGACACCCGTTGAGACCAAACACTTCTTAGCCATTCTGGGTGATTACCACTTTCTGCTTCGCCACTCTGAGATTGCTAATGAGTATCTCAACCGGGCGGCGACTTTCGAATGGGTCGACGATGACGGGGATGTACAGACTAGCCATTGGTATATTGACGGTCTGATCGAAGAAATCCGGGCTGACTGGACCGACGCAGCGGCAGCCGAAGAATGACTGAAACTGTCCAATCCCGTGCCGTTTTTGTAAACGTTGGTGAGCGCACCAACGTCACCGGTTCTGCGCGCTTTCGAAAGCTGATCAAGGAGGGCGATTACGCGACCGCCCTTGATGTGGCGCGCCAGCAGGTCGAGGCCGGGGCGCAGGTCATCGACATCAACATGGATGAGGGTCTGCTGGATTCAAAGCAGGCCATGATCACCTTCCTCAATCTCATCGCCACCGAGCCGGACATTGCCCGCGTGCCGATCATGATCGACTCATCCAAGTGGGAAGTGATCGAGGCGGGCCTGAAATGCGTGCAGGGCAAGGCCATCGTCAATTCCATCTCGCTGAAAGAAGGCGAGGAGAGCTTCATTCGTCAGGCCAAAGCCTGCCTTGCCTATGGCGCGGCCGTGGTGGTGATGGCGTTCGACGAAGCCGGTCAGGCCGACACCAGGGAACGCAAGGTCGAGATCTGCGAGCGCGCCTATCGTATCCTTGTCGATCAGCTGGGCTTCCCGCCCGAGGACATCATTTTCGATCCCAATATCTTCGCCGTGGCGACGGGGATCGAGGAGCATAATGACTATGCCGTCGCCTTCATCGAGGCGACGCGCGAGATCAGGAGGCGCCTGCCGGGCGTACATGTCTCCGGCGGGGTTTCGAACATCTCCTTCTCCTTTCGCGGCAATGAGCCGGTGCGTCAGGCCATGCACTCGGTGTTCCTCTATCATGCCATCAAGGCAGGCATGGATATGGGCATCGTCAATGCCGGCCAGCTGGAGATCTATGACGAGATCGACCCCGCCTTGCGCGAGCTGGTCGAGGACGTGATCCTGAACCGCCGCGAGGATGCCACAGAGCGCCTTCTGGAGGCCGCTGAGGCCTATCGCGATACCGGAGAGGCCGAAGAGAAGGCCGCCGCCGAATGGCGCTCCTTGCCCGTTGCAGAGCGTCTGAAGCACGCCCTCGTGAAGGGCCTTGACGAGTTTGTCGTCGAGGATACCGAAGAGGCCCGCCAGTCCGCCGAGCGTCCGCTTCACGTCATTGAAGGCCCGCTCATGGACGGGATGAATGTGGTGGGTGACCTCTTTGGCGAGGGCAAGATGTTCCTGCCGCAGGTTGTGAAATCTGCCCGCGTGATGAAGAAAGCCGTCGCCCATCTCATCCCCTTCATGGAGGCAGAGCGCGAGGCGGCAGGGCTGGAGCAGCAGTCCAATGGCCGCATCATCATGGCGACTGTGAAGGGCGATGTGCACGATATCGGGAAGAATATCGTTGGCGTCGTGCTGCAGTGTAATGGCTATGACGTTATCGATCTTGGCGTGATGGTGCCCTGCGACAAGATCCTTGAGGCCGCGCGCGAGCACAAGGCGCACGCCATCGGTCTTTCCGGCCTTATCACGCCTTCGCTGGATGAAATGGTGTTCGTTGCCGCCGAGATGGAGCGCGAGGGCTTTGACATTCCCCTCCTCATCGGCGGCGCGACGACCAGCCCCGCCCACACGGCGGTGAAGATTGAGCCCGCCTTTGCCAGGGCCCCGGTCGTGCATGTGCATGATGCCAGCCGGGCGGTGGGCGTGGTCTCCAAGCTCCTGTCCGAGACCCAAAGACAGCCCTACTGGGAAGAGATTCAGGCCAATTATGCGCGTATCCGCGAGACCCGAGCGCGCACAGCGGGCAATCGCCGCCGCCTGACGCTGAAAGACGCGCGCGAGAAAGCCTTCAACGCCGACAGGACGGCCTATACGCCCGTGAAGCCGCTACAGCCGGGCCTGACCACGATTGATGATGTGCGCCTTGCCGATCTCGTCCCATACATCGACTGGACGCCCTTCTTCTTCTCCTGGGAGATGAAGGGCACCTATCCTGCGATCTTCGATGACCCCAATCGCGGCGAAGCGGCGCGCGCGCTCTTTGAAGACGCCCAATTGATGCTGAAACAGATGGTGGAAGGCGACTGGCTCAAACCCAAAGGGGTGGTTGGCCTCTGGCCCGCCCGGCGAGATGGCGATGACATTGCCGTCTTCGCGGACGAGACCTGCAAGGCGCGCCTCGGCAAGTTCTTCGGTCTGCGCCAGCAGGCGGAGAAGGATGGCGATAATCCCTATCTCTCCATATCCGACTTCGTGCGCAGCGATGTGACCGACTGGGTGGGCGGGTTTGCCGTCACCTCAGGGCACG
>CAZCEG010000366.1:0-2761 GCA_964497275.1 uncultured Oceanicaulis sp. | reverse complement strand
GAGGCTTCAGACGGCCGAGCTCTGAATAGACCTTTTCGGCCGCCTTCTCGCGGATATGGCAGGTATTGAGGATGACGAGATCAGCGCCTTCGGGCGCATCTGCCGGTTCATAGCCAAGCGGGACCAGCAGATCGCGCATGCGCTCTGAATCATACACATTCATCTGGCACCCATAGGTGCGGATGAAGAGGCGTTTTCTGGTTTTCACATCAATGGCAGGCGCGTTCATCAGGGTTCCCGGCTTGCGAGCCTATTCGCCGTCCTTGAGCTTTACCGCGTAAAGCTCCAGGCGGTGATCCACCAGCTTGTAGCCAAGGCGGCGGGCGATGGCCGACTTCATGGCTTCGATCTCTTCATCATAGAACTCGACGATATCGCCGGTCTTGAGATCGATCAGGTGATCATGGTGGTCTTCGGTCGCTTCCTCATAGCGCGAGCGGCCATCGCGAAAATCGTGGCGCTCGATGATCCCGGCATCTTCAAACAGGCGCACCGTGCGATAGACCGTTGCCAGCGAGATGCGGTTGTCGATGTCGGAGGCGCGGCGGTGCACTTCCTCGGCATCGGGATGGTCATCGGCGGTGGAGAGCACGCGCGCGATCACGCGGCGCTGCTCGGTCATGCGCAGACCCTTTTCAATGCAGAGCTGTTCAATACGGTCCGACATCGCGGCCTCCATCGAAAACGCCAAGACACGCCGAAGGCCTTGTCCTTACCGGCGGGAACCCTTCCTGTCCATGCTGATAGCTCAGACGGCGAGGGGGGTCAGGCTGAGAAGAAGCGCATCCGAGCCATCGGTATAATAGCGCGGTCTGCGCCCCGCTTCACGCCAGCCTGCGCCCGTGTAGAGCGCTGTTGCCGCCTGATTGGTGACGGAGACCTCCAGAAAGGCGCGCGCGGCACCGTTTTCAAGGGCGGTCTCTATCCCTGCTGCCAGAAGCGCGCTGGCAACGCCCTGACGCCTGCAGTCCGGATCGACGGCAAGGGTCAGGATCTCCGCCTCGTCCGCGCTGACGCGCATCAGGATGAAGCCAAGCGGTACACCGTCCCGGCTCGCCAGAAGCGCGAATGCGCCGGGCATGGCCATCAACTGACGCAGCGTTGGCGCGTCCCAGACCTCGTCAAAAGCGCGGGCATGCAGGGCGGCCAGCACCTGCGCAGAAGCCGCATCGGCGCGCGCGATTCCCACCGTGCTCACGGGATGACGCCGCCCGGCAGCGCCGCATCCGGCGGTCGGGCATAAAGCGGAGAGGGCAGAGGCGCGTCCTCGCCTGCCCTGCCTGTCAGGGCGAGAAGTGCCGCCAGAGGCGCTTCATCGACAAAGCCTGCAGGATCAGCGCCCAGAAGCGCCGCGCCCGATCCTGTCAGCACCACATCGCCATAATCGGCGAGGAAGGCAGGTGCGTCGGCCACCGTAAGGCGCATTACATCGCTGACCGCCTCGCCGTTTGTGAAGAGCTGGATCACCACCTCGTCGCGGCGGGCATCGTGGATGGCAGCGACGGTGCGGATGCGGTCCGGATCGGCCTGATGTGCCACAGCGGCAAGGCTCGACACGCCCACCGCCATTGCGCCCGTCGCCAGCGCGAGGCCACGGGCAAAAGCGGTGCCTGCGCGCGTACCGGCAAAACTGCCGGGGCCGGTTGCAACGCCGATACGGGCGATCTCGCCGGGCGTCAGGCCTGCTTCGGTGAGCAATTCCCCGACCAGCGGGGCAAGGCGTTCTGCCTGACCGCGCGCCATCACCTCATGGCGGAGAAAAACACGGCCATCGCTCAGACGCAGAGCGGCCGCGCACCATCGCCCCGTCGTGTCCACGACAAGGATGGCAGCGCGGCCGGTGTCAGCGAAATCGGGCATGGACCCCTATTTCAGGATGCGCGCAGCCTCGTTGAAGGACAGGCGCGGCAGGCGCGGGAAGAGCTTTTCCTCTGTGCCATAGCCGATATTGAGAAGGAAGTTGGTACGCCAGCTTTTCATCACCGGATCGGAGGCGAAGAACTCCTTGTCGACGCCCGCGGCATCGAACCCGCTCATCGGGCCGGTATCGAGGCCGAGCGCGCGCGCCGCCATGATCAGATAGGCGCCCTGCAGCGTGCCATTGCGCACGCCATTGGCGTTACGGGCAGCATCGGATGCAAACCATTCCTTGGCGTCAGGCGCGTGCGGGAAGAGCTGGGGTACTTTCTCGTGGAAGTCCCAGTCCCAGGCGACAATGGCCGTGACCGGCGCGGTCAGCGTCTTCTCGACATTGGATTCGATCAGGTAAGGCTTCAGACGCTGCTGGGCTTCGCCTTTGAGGAAAACGAAGCGGGCGGGCGAGTTGTTCGCGCTCGTCGGGCCGAACTTCACCAGATCGTAGAGCGCCTGCAAGGTAGCGTCAGAGACGTCCTTGTCCTGCCAGGAATAGAAAGTGCGCGCGCCGCGGAACAGCTGGTCCAGCGCGGCATCGGACAGGGCCTTGTGGCGGTCGGCAAAAGCAAGCTCGCTCATGGGAGGATCCTTCTTATCGGGTCAGGCCAGCTTTTCGAGACTGGCGCAAGAACATGACAGCCAGATAGGCCGGATGCCGGGCGGGTGCTATCGCCGGAGCGGAAAAACCACTGTGCCGGAAACAATCTTTTCCTTGATGCTCCACACATCCGTGCGTCGCTCCTCGCTCGCGCTGCGGGCGCGCTTGCGGCGCTGCGCGCCGGGGAGCTAGCCCGCCCTCGCAAGGGGGCACTAGGCCGAACGGCCGCCCGCGCCACCTCATCCTGAG
>CAZCEG010000365.1:0-2763 GCA_964497275.1 uncultured Oceanicaulis sp. | reverse complement strand
CCGGAGGCGGGCGAACTGATCCAGGCGGCGGCGCTGGCGATCCGTGCCCGGATGACGGTGGAGGAGCTGGCCGACCAGTTGTTCCCGTATCTCACGATGGTCGAAGGACTAAAACTGGCGGCGCAAACCTTCAGAAAGGATGTGAAGGCTTTGTCCTGCTGCGCGGGGTAGCGGAAAGGAGGAAGCGATGGACGATTACACCATCTCCAGGCTCGCCGGGGCGGCCGGTGTCAGCGTCCATGTCGTGCGCGACTACGTGCTGCGCGGGCTGGTGCATCCAGCGCGGCGCACGCCGGGCGGCTATGGCCTCTACGACGAGCAGGCACTCGCGCGGCTGCGCTTGATGCGGGCGCTGTTCGAGGCCGGGATCGGCCTCGATGAGTTGGCCCGGCTGTGCCATGCCCTGGATGCGGACGGCGATGCCGCCGAGTGCCTGGCCCGCTTGCGCACGTGGCTTGCGGCACGGCGCGAGCGGCTGGAGTCCCTCGACCGGCAGCTTGCCGGCATGGCGGATGCCAATGTGGAGTGCCGTTATGGATGACGATCAAGCGCCGGGCTGGCGGGCTTACGCCTGGGGTGTGCTGGCCGCGCTGACCTGCCCGTGCCACTTGCCGATCCTGGCCGCCGTCCTGGCAGGCACGACCGCCGGCGCGTTCCTCAGCGAGCATTGGGGGATCGCGGCGCTCGCCCTGGCAGTTCTGTTCCTGTTGGCCCTGACTCGTGCGCTGCGGGCCTTCCAGAGCCGGTCATGATCGTGCCCCCATCTGACGAACCGACCGCCGCGCAATTGGCGCGGGCGGCCGAACGGCAGGAGCTGGTCCTTCACTACCAGCCGATCGTCGCGGTGGGCAGCGGCGCGCTCATCGGCGCGGAGGCGCTGTTGCGCTGGGCGCACCCCGACCTCGGTCTGCTGGCCCCGGAGCATTTCCTGCCGCTGGCCGAAACTGCCGAGCTGATGCCGCAGATCGGCGATTGGGTATTGCGCGAAGCCTGCCGGCAGATGCGTGACTGGCAAGCGGACGTCCCTGGGTCATTCCGCCTGGCGGTCAACGTGGCCGCCAGTCAGGTGAGAGCAGACTTCGACACCGGCCTGCGGCAGATGCTGGCCGAGGCGCAGTTGCCCGGCGACCGGCTGGAGATCGAGCTGACCGAAACGGCCGCGTTCGGCGATCCGGCGCTGTTCGCCCTGTTCGACGCCCTGCGCGCCGTCGGCGTGCGCTTTGCCGCCGACGACTTCGGCACCGGCTATTCGTGCCTGCGGCACCTGAAGTGCTGCCCGATCACCACGCTCAAGATCGACCGGTCCTTCGTGGCGGGACTCGCGGACGATGCCCGCGACCGCACCATCGTGCGCACGGTGATCCAGCTCGCGCACGGCCTGGGCATGGACGTGGTCGCCGAGGGCGTCGAGACACCGGCCAGCCTCGACGTGTTGCGCCAGGCCGGCTGCGACGCCGTGCAGGGATTCCTGTTCTCCGCGCCGCGACCGGCCGACGAGTTCATCCGCTTCGTGAGAGGAGGATAGCCATGACGAGCAACCAAGCTGTGACTGTCGACTGCTGCGTCTGCTGCAAGGAAATCCCGCTCGACGCCGCTTTCACGCCGGAAGGCGCCGAGTACGTCGAGCACTTCTGCGGACTGGAGTGTTATCAGCGCTTCCAGGCGCGAGCCAGGACCTGCGAGCGCGAACCCGAGCGAGCGCCAGATCAACAGCCTGATCGATCCTGAGTCCGGTCACGCCGCGCCTCGTGGGCACGCCACTGCATCAGAAGTTGAGACGGAAGCCGGTGGTCAGGATGTAATCGTTCCTGAGCGCGCTGCCGTTCAGGCGCTGCGAGACCGGTATCTGAATGCCCGCTTCGAGCACCCATTTGCGTGTTACGTACTGCACGGTGGGCGTGAGGAACAGCGTCGTGCCGCCCGAGTTTGGATCGTCAGTCCCGTTGACCTGATCCTTGGCGACATGAATGAGGTTGGCCTCCAGCCCGCCGTAAAGAAAGCTGGGGACGCCTTCGCCCAACATGCCGGGCCACAGCCGGCGCTGAACCGACAGATCGAGACGGCTGACCGCGCCGGCCCGGAAGCCGCTGGCTTCCCCATTGCGCTGATAGGCAATCTGAACATCGCCGCCCCAATCCACCGATTGAAAGGACGCCACTGCGCCTCCCTGCCAGTCCCAATAGCCGGAACCCGGCTGGAGCATCGGCGGCAGCCGTCCCAGGCGATCGGATGCGCGGTCGTCGCCGGTCGGCGCCGTGACGGCGAGAAACGGCGCAATGCGGAAGGTATGCCCTGTCGCGTTGGCTTCAAAGGCCGTGTAGCGGCCCATGAATGTCGCATCGCCGAAACCTGCCTGGCTGCGTGTCACGTCCGCCCCGCCCACGTTCACGGACAGCCGCTTGTCGGCATAAGGCAGCACGGCGAAGACCGCAAAGTCGCGGCTGACCCCGTAACCCAACACGGACATCAGGCCAGAAACCTCCATGCGGCGGTTCATCGACGATGGGTCGTCGGTGCTCTTCATGTAGACGAACTGCTCGCGCAGAATCCACTCGTCCTTGGAGATGGGCAGGGCCGTATTGAAGGTGAGCGGCGCGGCATTGGCGGCCCCCGCCCAGGCGCACAGCATGGCCAGCGCCAGTATGTTTCCGGGCGGGACATTCATTTGGCTTCTTCCTTGGATACCTTCGCCTCGCCGGGGGTAAAGCCGGCATCATGGATGAGCTGTTTGTAACGATCGAGATCGGCCTGCGCACCGGGTTT
>CAZCEG010000364.1:0-2763 GCA_964497275.1 uncultured Oceanicaulis sp. | reverse complement strand
TCCGCACTTGCGGGGGCTTCGTCTTCCCGTATCCCCATTAAGCCCCATCAGGGGCAGTGAGGGATGCGCCGTTCGCTTTGAACAACCATCCAACACCCGGAGCGGGGGACGTTTCTCCCTCGCGCCAGTCTGTCATGCGAGCGTGCCGCGAACATGCCCTTCCACCAGACCGGCAGGACGCATCCTACGGGCAGGTGAAGGGGCGGGGGATAAGTTCTCGGCACCTCGCCGGTTGAGGCGTCCACTTTTAGCCTTCAGGGTTGCCCGCCAAGCTCCCTGCTTGGCATGTGTTCGGCAAGGAACGCCTCGATGCCCGACAGCATCTGATACCGGTTTGCGGCGCGATCAATCGAGTGGTTGTCGTGCAGCAGCTCGATGAAGGTTGCGTGGCTGGCTTGACGGCCCATTCGCCTGCGCAAGGTCTCCATTTGTGAAAATGGCACGGTTGAATCAAAGCTCGCATGGGCCACGAAGATGGGGATACGGATATCCCGTGCGGCGGTTGCCGGACTCATTGCCCGCAAATCCACACCTTCAAGCCGCTCGCGGAAGCGGCGTTCGCCGCCGACGAAACGCTGGCTGTGGCGTAACATGCCCTGCAAGTCGGTTACGCCATTCACGCTGATGGCGGCGGCATAGCGGCCATTATTCCGCACGGCCGCCATCAGGGCGGCATATCCGCCATAGCTGGCCCCCATGACGCCGACGCGTTGCGCGTCGGCCATGCCTTCTGCTACGAGCCAGTCGGCGGCATCATCCACATCATCCTGCATGCCAGCGCCCCACTGGCCGCGGCCTGCCTCCAGCAATTCCCGGCCCAGACCGCGCGATCCGCGGAAATTGACCTGCAACACGCCATAACCGCGTGAGGCGAGAAATTGCGCCCACGCATCGAACCGGGCCTCATCGCGCGCGGCGGGCCCGCCATGAACCAGAATGATGAAGGGCAGGGCGCCCTGACTGTCGCCGGGTGACCTGCCATGAGGCAAGGTCAGATAGCCCGTGAGCTCAAGTCCGTCGCGCGCGGTCAGCCGCACCGGAAACACCTCTCCTGGCGGCACATCATCAAGCCAGGGCCGTCGCCGTCCGAACTGCGTAATCTCTCCGGACTCGGTATCGAACAGGTAAAGCCCGCCAGCATCGGTGGGCGACTCCACAGATACAAGGGCCAGGCCAGCCTCACGGGCTATCGAGATGAAGCGCACATTATTGCGCTCCAGCCGTGTCTGGAGCTCTTCGCGCGACTGTGCATAGCCGGGGTCGAAATAGTGGACGGTGGGCTCATCAAGGGTGAAGGAAACGCCGATGACGGCCCCGCCGCCAGCCGAGTAGACGAGGCCGTCAATATCGACATCTGGATGTCGAAACAGAAGCTCGCCAAACGACTGCGTGCGCGGGTCAAACAGAAACAGGCCGGTCGTGTTGGCATCGTGATTTGACGCAACATAGATGCGGCCGTCCTCGTGTCGATCGAGCGGGATGAAATCGTGCTCGCTATTGGTGAAGTGAGACAGATCCGCCCAGCCACCCTGCCCATCCGCCACGACGAAGAAAGGGTCCCCGCTCTCGCGGCCGCGTTCCAGCCCGTACATGGCCACCACCTCACCTGTGCGGCTCGTCAGGAAGCCCTGCGTGCCGCGCCGCCCGCGCATGATGGCGGTCAGCTCTCCGGTCTCCACATGGGTGCGGTAGAGATCGTTGGTTTCCCATTCGCGCCAGTTAAGCGCCTGGAGAATGTGTTGCGGATCATCGGGCAGCAGATGCGTGATGTCGCCAGAGAACTGGGGCCGGGGAACCCAGGACTGGCTGCGGTCGCCCGGATCCACATTCAGCGGTGTGGAATCGGCCAGGTCCGCAGGCGCGGAATGCAGGAAGGTCCGGATATAGAAGGTGCGCTGGTCGTCCCGGGATCGCGGCGTGGGGCGTTGTGTCTGATAGATGACCCGGTCGCCTGACCAGCTGATGTCCGAAATGGTTTCCATAGGGTGCACGGGGCGTATGCGTATCTGCGCGCCTTCCTCGAGGCGACTGGGCGCGATGGCGATCATCTCGGCATTGTCGCGCTGAAAGGAAAACGCCACGTACTGCCCGTCGGGCGATAGTGCCGCCTGGCGCATCTGCGCCGGAAGGGCAAAGGCTTCAACGGGCGGCAGCGCCGCTGCTGGCTGCGCCGCCAGAACGCACATACCAGCCACGGTGGCGAGCCAGTAATTTATAACAGACATATGACACCCCAAGGTTGAGGTCCCAGCTTACGATATTCGTGCCGCACGCCAAGCCATCATTCGCCCTGAAGATGAAAAAACCCCGGATCGGACGATCCGGGGTTTTGCTCAGCAAGGGTTCTGAACCCTAAATACTCTTCAGCCAGGCGGGCTTTACGTATGTGTGGCCGAGATCGCGGGCGACGGGCTCATAGGTGACATGGCCTTCGGCCACGTTCAGGCCGCGCGCCAGATGCGGATCGTCATTCATCGCCTTCTTCGCGCCCTTGTTGGCGATGGCCAGCGTGAAGGGCAGGGTGGCGTTGGTGAGCGCGATGGTTGAGGTGCGCGCCACTGCGCCCGGCATGTTGGCGACGCAGTAATGGACCACGCCGTCGACGATGAAGGTCGGGCTCTGGTGGGTGGTAGGCTTTGAGGTCTCAAAGCAGCCGCCTTGGTCGATGGCGATATCGACCAGCACCGCGCCATCCTTCATTTTTTTGAGCATCTCGCGGGTGACGAGCTTGGGCGCTGCCGCGCCGGGGATCAGCACCGCACC
>CAZCEG010000363.1:0-2768 GCA_964497275.1 uncultured Oceanicaulis sp. | reverse complement strand
CGGCTGCGCTCGCCCTTGCGCCATTCCACCGGGATCAGCAAGTCCTCAAGGCCGGGGCAGACCCGCATCGCATCGCGATTGGCCATGAAGCAGAGATCGGGCCGCTTCTCCCGGATCACCTGCCACAGGGCGATGCCGTCCGCGATGCCGCCGGGATGATTGCCGATAATCACCACCGGCCCTGTCTCGGGGATCGCCTCCAGCCCGGTCGCGTTCACGGTGAGGCCCAGATGACCCATGGCCCAGTCAAAGGCTTCGCGTCCCCCCATGGGCCGCACGGTTTCCACCATGCGGATCGCCTCCCTATAGCCCATCAACGCACCGGCTGTAGGACGCACGACGTTCCAGAGCCAGGGATGGCGGCGCAGGCGCGGTGCGCGCTCCTCGATCAGCTGATCGACCAGCGCACGCGGCGATGGCAGGGCGTCAGGCGGAAGTGTGGCAGGCGGCGACGTGTCCATGCCCACTAGTTCAGACGGCTTGACGTCAGTTGCAAGCCCTCGCGGCTGTCCCGGCAAGGCGGGTGCCGAGATCGCGGCAGAGAGACGGGTCACCGCCGCAGCAATCCTCGATGAGGAAGCCAACAAGCATCGCCGTGGCAACGAGGTTCGCCGCATAGATACGCTGACGCCCCGCCTTCCTCACCTGCGCCAGCCCTGCGCCCGTCAGGACGGCAAGGTGGGCAGACAGATTGCTGGGGCTGACCGCCACCCTCTCCGCCAGCGTGCCCGCAGGCAGGCCTTGAGGCCCGGCAGAGACGAGGGCACGGAAGATTTTCAGCCGGGTCTCGTGCGCGAGGGCACTTAGCTGGGCGCAGGCCTGCGGTTCGGAAAGGTCGATGCGATGTGACATTTCATTTCAATACTTCTTGAAATATTGAAACGTCAAGGCTAGAGAGCGCGCCAGCACCGCTCCGGAGGTCTGCCATGATCCGTATTCTCGTCCTGTGCACCGGTAATTCGGCCCGCTCCATACTGGGGGAAGCCTTGTTCAATGCGCTGGGCGAAGGCCGGGTCACTGCGATCTCTGCCGGATCGAAGCCGAAGGGCGAACCCCATCCGGTCGCGCTGGAAACGCTCCGCCGCCATGGCCATGCCATCAACGGCCTCAGCTCGAAAAGCTGGGACGTGTTTGCCGGAACCGATGCCCCTGAGATCCACGGCGTGGTCACGGTCTGCGATTCAGCCGCCAGCGAAGCCTGTCCCATCTGGCCCGGCGCGCCGGTGCAGGTCCATTGGGGCCTGCCGGACCCTGCCTATGTCACACCGGAGAGCGACTGCCGGGAGGCGTTTGAGCAAACCTATCAGGCGCTAAAAGCCCGCATCGGGGCCGTGATGGCGGCAGACACAGACCTGACCAATCCGGCCGCGCTCAAAGCCGCCCTCAAGGCCGCACACGACGGCGCGCCCCTGCCTGATTTCCAGCCCTGAAAGAGGCCTTCATGACCGCACTCAAGGACGCTGCGCCCGCTGGCATTGGCCCGTTTGAAAAATGGCTCTCGGTCTGGGTGGGGCTTGCGATTCTCGCCGGCATTGCGCTTGGCGCCTTCCTGCCCGGCGTGTTCGGCTTTCTGGCAAGCCTCGAATACGCCTCGGTCAATCTGGCGGTCGCCATCCTCATCTGGGCGATGGTGTTTCCGATGATGGTGAATGTGGATTTCGCCTCGCTGGCACGCATCGGCGAGCGGCCGAAGGGCCTGATCATCACGCTGGTGGTGAACTGGCTCATCAAGCCGTTCACCATGGCGCTGCTGGCAGTCCTGTTCTTTGAGGGCGTGTTTGCCCGCTTCATCGAGCCGGAAAATGCCGAGCAATATATTGCGGGCCTGATCATTCTGGGGGCCGCGCCCTGCACGGCCATGGTGTTCGTCTGGTCGCAGCTGACAAAGGGCGATCCGGCCTACACGCTCGTTCAGGTCTCGGTGAATGACGCGATCATGGTCGTCGCTTTTGCGCCGATCGTGGCGCTGCTACTGGGCGTCACCTCCATTTCGGTGCCATGGGAGACGCTGGTTCTTTCCGTCGTGCTCTACGTGGTCATTCCGCTGGCAGCCGGCATTGCGGTGCGCCGCTGGCTGATCCGCTCTGGCGGCGCGGCGCGGCTTGACGGGTTCAATGCGGCGATCAAGCCGGTCTCCATCAGCGCACTGATCGCAACCGTGGTGCTGCTCTTCGGCTTTCAGGGCGGGACGATACTCTCCCAGCCTCTTGTGATCGCGATGATCGCCGTGCCGATCATCATCCAGTCCTATGCCATTTTCGCGCTGGCCTATGGCGCGGCATGGATATGGAAAGTCCCGCACAACGTGGCTGCGCCCTGCGCGCTGATCGGCACATCGAACTTCTTCGAGCTGGCGGTTGCGGTTGCCATCGGCCTCTTCGGGCTGAATTCCGGCGCGGCGCTGGCAACCGTCGTGGGCGTGCTGGTGGAGGTGCCGGTCATGCTGTCGCTGGTGGCGCTCGCCAACCGCACACGCGCGAAGTTTCCAGCGGAGTGAGGCTACCCGAAGACGCGGCGGCCTGGCTGGGTTACGCTCCTGCCAAAGCTGCCAACAGGAACGACGCCATGCCCCTTCTTGCCGCCCTTCTGCTCGCTGCACAGACGCCCGCAAGCGCGGCCATAGCGGGCAACTACACCGCCGATGCGGGTGAGGGGCAGGCCTGCGTGGTCATGCTGATGGCACCTGCGCGCAGGCCGCAAGGCGCGATGATGATGTTGTCGGGCGCGGCGGGGCTCGCAGCGGTTTCCCCGGGCTGCGAGCTTGCCTT
>CAZCEG010000362.1:0-2777 GCA_964497275.1 uncultured Oceanicaulis sp. | reverse complement strand
GGCGTTTTCTTTCTATTGATGCTCCGCACCTGCGTGCGTCGCTTCTCGCTAAAGCTGCGGGCGCGCGGCCGGTCCTCGACTAGATCGGGGATCGCGCTAGTGGCGCTACCGCGCCGGAACGGCTTTCCTGCCCAAGAGGTCATTGGCCTCTCCACCGGGGGGCTGAGGCTTTGGGATAGATCCGGGTCGCAGGTGCGAACGCGTCCTACCCCCGCCCGGCGAACGCGCTTTCCAGTGCCGACCACTGGCCGGCGAGCGGGTTCTGGCCTGGAGCAGCATTGCCCGGCCCCTGCCGGAAGAGATTGTCATCAAGCCGCTTGAGGCGCTCGTGCAGGCTGCGCGAGCGGGCCACCAGATCGGCAAGGCGCGGCGGGCAGGGATCATCGCCTGCAGGCCACATCGTCTCGCTGCGGTCACGCGATGTGCCGCCGAGCCGGTATTTCTCGCTGGCCGCTTCAAAGGGCGTCATCTCGCCCTCGCTCACGGCACGTTGCGTCAGGAGCCATGAGGCGGCCTGCATGAGCTGTGTGGTGAGCGTCATCGATTCTGCGGCATAGGCGAGCGCGCCGGAGCGGCCGAGACGTTTGGCATCCTCGCGGCCCACACCATCGAGATAGCCTGCCGTCTCCTCGACCAGGTCCATCCCTTCACGGAACAGGCGCGAGAAGTGTTCGGAGGCTGCAAAATCAGCCACGCGCACGGCGGCAGCGTCCACTACGGCGCTGCCTGCGCCTGTCTGTCCTGTTGCATCACTCATCCCGGCTCACACTCCTTAAGCGTCCTGCCTCTTGGGTCCATCATGCGCCCAAACGGGACGCTTGCCACCCCTGTCTGCCAGACCCTAGCAAGGCCGGGGCCAGCCCGGCTGTCTCACGCCTTGCGGAACACCGCGTCGGCGGCGGCCATTTTGTCCTGCTTGTGGGCGATCATCGCCTCGGCGCGGGCGATCTCGCCCTTCAGAACCGTGATCCGGTCTTCCAGATCAGCGACGGAGAGGTGGGAGATATCTTCTCCCGGCGTCACCGCCCCCGGCTTGCTGCGTTGAAGCTCATCGTCGAACATGTATGACACCTCCCTGACGCACCTGCTGCCTTCAGGCATCCATGATAGACCAAAGGTAGCGGCCACGTCGCCCCAATTCCTCCTGACCCGGACAGCTTGCCATGGCAAAACCCTTTTCCACCCGCATCGTGACCGCGCCTCAGCCCGGCGGCCCGGACGCCCTGCGCATCGAGACGCGCGAGCTCGCACCACCGGGACCGGGCGAGGTGCTGATCAAGGTTGCGGGCGCGGGCGTGAACCGGCCGGACGTGTTTGAACGCATGGGCTTCTACCCGCCGCCGAAGGGTGCGCCCGAAGGGCTGGGGCTGGAGGTTTCGGGCCACATCCTCGCCATCGGGGAGGGCGTGGACGGCCTTTCCGTCGGCGATGCGGTGGTGGCGCTGGTGGCAGGCGGCGGCTATGGCGATATCGCCCGCGCGCCCGCAGGGTCAGTTCTGCCTGCCCCTGCCGGGATTGATCTCGTCGCGGCGGCTGGCCTTCCCGAGACCGTCTTCACCGTCTGGACCAATGTGTTTGACCGGGCGGGCCTGAAACCGGGCGAACGCTTTCTGGTGCATGGCGGGGCAAGCGGTATCGGCACTACCGCCATCCAGATGGCCGCTGCCCATGGTGCCATCGTGATCGCGACCGCTGGCAGCGCGGACAAGGTGGAGGCCTGCAAGGCGCTCGGCGCATCGCTCGCCCTCAATTATCGTGAGGATGACTGGGTTGCGGCGGTGAAGGATGCCGGCGGCGCCGATGTCATCCTCGACATGGTGGGCGGTGATTATGTCGCGAAAAACCTCTCCATCCTGAATATAGACGGGCGGCTGGTGCAGATCGCGTTTCTCAAAGGCTCGCGCGTGGAGATCGACCTGATGGGCCTGATGCTCAAACGCCAGACCCTCACCGGTTCCACCTTGCGCGCCCGCCCCAACGCGGAAAAGGCCGCCATCGCCCGCGCAGTGCGCCAGAACGTCTGGCCGTGGGTGGAAGCGGGCAAGGTGAAGCCTGTGATCGACACTGTCCTGCCGCTGGCTGATGTGGCGAAAGCCCATGCCCGGATGGACCAGATGGCCCATACCGGCAAGATCATCCTGACGCCGTAAAGCTGCGATTGCCCCCCTTCCAAGCCCGCCCGCCACGCGCTATAAGCGGTGTGAATTCCCTGATAGCCGGGTTTGATAGCAAACAGGCGATCAGGGTCGGAACGACCGAAACCCGGCGGACCGCGCCGGGTTTTTGCGTTTCCGGCGGTCTGCACTTCAGGAGCTTGCCCCATGTCCGACATTCTCATGCCCAAGGCGACAGCCGTCTGGCTCGTCGACAATACCAGCCTGACCTTCGAGCAGATTGCCGATTTCTGCGGCCTGCACCGTCTGGAAGTGAAGGGCATTGCCGATGGCGATGTGGCAGCCGGTGTACGCGGCTCGGACCCGGTCTCGGGCGGCCAGCTCACCTCTGAGGAAATCGCGCGCGCGGAAGCCGACCCTGCCTACCGCATGGTCGCCACCAAGCCGAAATATGCCGAGCTGCAGGAAACCGTCCGCAAGAAGGGTCCGCGCTACACCCCGCTTTCGCGCCGCCAGAACCGCCCGGACGCCATCGCCTGGCTGGTGCGCAACCACCCTGAGCTGACCGACGGCCAGATCTCCAAGCTGGTGGGCACCACCAAGACCACGATCGAGGCGGTGCGTGACCGCACCCACTGGAACGCGGCCAATATCAAGCCGACC
>CAZCEG010000361.1:0-2802 GCA_964497275.1 uncultured Oceanicaulis sp. | reverse complement strand
GGTCGAGCCGGTAAAGGCGACGCCCGCCAGATGGCGGTGCGCCGTGATCATCGCGCCGACCTTGCCATCGCCCGGCACGAGCTGGAGCACGTCCTTGGGAAGGCCCGCCCTGAAGAAGAGCTTTACCGCCTCAAACGCCACCAGAGGTGTCTGCTCAGCAGGCTTGGCGATCACCGTATAGCCAGCGGCAAGAGCGGCAGCCACCTGCCCGGTGAAGATCGCGAGCGGGAAGTTCCACGGGCTGATGCAGGCAAAGACGCCCTTGCCGGCGAGCTCGAGATGGTTGGTTTCCCCTGCCGGTCCCGGCATGCGGGTGGCGTGACCGAACTTGGCTTCCGCTTCGGCGGCGTAATAGCGCAGGAAGTCGACCGCCTCGCGCACTTCGGCAACGCCATCACTGAGGGTCTTGCCGGCCTCGCGGGTGAGGATGGCGATGAAGCGAGGCGTTTCGGCCTCCAGCGCGTCGGCCATCTCGCGCAGGATCGCGGCGCGCGCAGGACCGCCTTTGGCGTCCCAACCGGCAAACGCCTTGTGGGCTGCCTCGAACGCAGCATCGACCAGCGCGCCGTCGGCCTCGCTCACCTCGCTGACGATGACAGAGAGATCGGCAGGCGCGGCGAGCTTGCGCGAAGCACCCGCCTTCACCTTGGCAGAGACGAGCGGGCCGCAGGCATAGGGCATGGCCTTGTCGAAGTGTACCTGAGCCTCGGCAAGGTCTGCGCGAACGCTCGCCTGCGACAGGTCCGTCCCGGCGGCATTGATCCGGTGCGGGCCGTAAAGACGCGGCGGGGCGGGGATGAAGGGGTGGCGGTCAATCGTATCGGCGCCATCGAACGGTCCGCGCGCGACATCGGCGGCGGGTACATCCGGATCGAGGAAGGAGTGCACGAAGGACGTGTTCGCCCCGTTCTCCAGCAGGCGCCGTACCAGATAGGGCAGCAAGTCCTCATGGCTGCCAACCGGCGCGTAGACCCGCACGGGCCGCAATGCAAAAGCGCTGGCAGCGGCGAGATAAAGCGGCTCACCCATGCCGTGCAGGCGCTGGAACTCGTACGCCTCATTGCCAAGTTCTGCGGCGATTTTGCGCACCGCACAGAGCGAATGGGCGTTGTGGGTGGCAAATTGCGGATAGATGGTCTGCGGCTCGCTCAGCATGGCGCGCGCGCAGGCGAGGTAGTTGAGATCGGTCGCGGCCTTGGTGGTCCAGACCGGGAAGTCCGGCGCACCGCTCATCTGCGCGAACTTCACTTCGGTATCCCAGTAGGCGCCCTTCACGAGCCGCACCATGAGACGCCGCCCGCTCGCACGGCCAAGGGCTGCCAGCTTTTCAATGACGAGGCTGGCACGCTTCTGATAGGCCTGCACCGCAAGCCCCAGCCCGTTCCACCCGGCCAGCGATGGCGCGTGGGCCAGCTTCTCAAGGATCATCAGGGAGAGGACCAGCCGGTCTGATTCTTCGGCATCAATGCAGAAGCCGATATTGGCGGCCTTGGCCGCTTCAGCCTGTTCCAGCACCTTGGGATAAAGCTCGGCAAACACCGCCTCGCGCTTGAAGATATTATAGCGCGGGTGCAGGGCGGAGAGCTTCACCGATACGCCATCGACCGCCTCGACAGGGCCGTCACGGCGGGCGGCGGCAACGGCTGCAATCGCGTCCATATAGCGCTGGTGATAGCGCGCAGCGTCCGCTTTCGTGCGCGCGCCCTCGCCCAGCATGTCAAACGAGAAGAGCGGGTAGTGGCCTTCAGGCACTTTCCAGGTATGGCCGCGCTTGATAGCCGCCTTGATGGTGCGCCCGAGCACGAATTGCTCGCCCAGAATGCGCATGGCCTGACGGGTAGCCGCGCGGATCACCGGCTCGCCAACCCGGCCTGCCACGGCGCGGAAATAATCGCCCGGATCCTTGCGGGCCGCCGGGTCCACCTCCATCAGCGAACCGGAGAGCATGAGGCCGAGCGTGGAGGCGTTGACCAGCCAGTTCTCCGACTTCCACGCATGCTCCGCCCACGCACCCGAGCCGATCTTCTCTGCGATCAGCGCATCGGCGGTCTTGGCATCCGGCACCCGCAACAGCGCTTCTGCGAGACACATCAGGGCGAGGCCTTCCTTGTTGGAAAGGCCAAACTCCTGAAGGAAAGATTCCATCAGGCCGGTCTGGTGCGTATCGGCGCGAGCGCGTTCCACAAGATCAACCGCTTCTGCCGACACCGCAGCGCGATCCTTCGCGGACAGCCCGATTCTTGCGTTCAGAGCCCTGACCGCCTCGGTCTCGGGGGTGAACTTGGCAGCATCGAGGCTGTCCCAGTCGATGGGATCAACAGAAGCGGGCAAAGCGGCAGCGCGAGGCATCTCAAGGTTCCGTCAGCAAGGGTTGAACGGCCAGCGACATTGGCCACAACCGCGCCGCGCGGGCAAGGCGGGAGCACTGCAACGCTTCGCTATCGTGAAAAAACACGCTAATAGGCTCGGCCCTGCCTGCCCTGCCCCGCAATCCGGAGTGGATGATGGACAATACGCCGCTGCGCATTCTTCTGGTTACCGACGCCTGGGAGCCCCAGGTGAACGGCGTGGTGCGCACGCTCGCGCGCACGGTGGAGGAATGCCGGGCGATGGGCCATGAGGTGGAGATCATCCATCCGGGGCTAGGCTTCAAGACGATCCCGCTGCCGACCTATCCTGACATCAAGCTGGCGCTGGGGGCGCGTGAGGATCTGGAAGCCCGCTTCAAGGCGTTCGAGCCGGAGGCATGGGCCCGGCCCTGGTCTATGCCGGCCTCGGCGGGGTGCTGGTGGCGCTGATCGT
>CAZCEG010000360.1:2323-2814 GCA_964497275.1 uncultured Oceanicaulis sp. | reverse complement strand
GTTCCGGGTCTCGCAAGCTCGCCCGGAATGACGCGGCAATGAAATATGGCTGGCACTCATCCCTGCACCCATCTGGCGGGGCGCTTCTCGATGAAGGCGGCAAGGCCTTCTGCGCCCTCCTCGCTGCGCACAGCAGCGGCGAACACCTTCGCCGCGTCATCAATGAGCGAGCCCGCATCATGCAGGCGCGCGCGGCGCATCAGGCGCTTGGTCTCGGCTATGGCGTTCGGCGCGCCTTTGCGGATATCGGCAAGGACGGCTTCCAGCGCCGTATTCATCGCATCCTCGCCCTCATGCACACCGTGGACGAGGCGCAGGCGCAGCGCGCCCAGCGCATCGATCTTTCCACCCGTCACGGCCAGGCGGCGGGCTTCGGAATAGCCCAGACGCTCCACCAGAAACGGGGCGATCTGCGCCGGGACGAGGCCAAGCCCGGTTTCGGGCAGGCGGAACAGCGCGCCATGGTTTTCAAGGCACCAGCCACGCGCGTC
>CAZCEG010000360.1:0-2313 GCA_964497275.1 uncultured Oceanicaulis sp. | reverse complement strand
GGCGACGCAGGCGAGGCCAAACCCGCCGCCCATCACCGCGCCTTCCAGCACCACGATCACCGGCAGGCCGGTCTCCGCATAGGCTTTGCACAAATGGCCGAACTGGGCGTTGACCTTGGCTGCCGGGTCTTCGCCATCAGGGCCGGGGCCGGCATAGGCCGCGCCCATATCCTTCACATCCCCGCCAGAGCAGAAATGTCCGCCCGCGCCTTTGAGAACAATGGCGCGCACGCCGTCGCTTTCAGCGCTTTTTAGGGCGGCCAGCAACTCGCCCACCATGGTCAGCGACATGGCGTTGCGGGTTTCCGGCCGGTTCAGCGTGACATGACGCACGCCCGCGCGGGTCTCGATAAGAAGGGTTTCGGGCGCGCTCATCAGTCCTTCCGGCGCTTAGGCAAAGTGCCTTCCAGCTTGCAGATAATGCCGAGCATGATCTCGTCGGTACCGCCGCCGATGGAGATCAGGCGGCCATCGCGGAAGGAGCGGGCAATGGGATTGTCCGCCGTGTAGCCCATGCCGCCCCAGTATTGCAGGCAGGTGTCAGAGACTTCGCGCGTCAGCCGTCCGCATTTCAGCTTCGCCATGGAGGCAAGGCGCGTCACGTCCTTGCCTTCCATGAAGTCGGCCACGGCGCGGTAGGTGAGAGAGCGCAGCGCCTCTACCTCGGTGCGAAGCTCAGCCAGGCGGAAATGGACGACCTGATTATCCAGCACCGAATGGCCGAACGCCTTGCGGTCGCGCGTGTATTCGATGGTCAGGTCAATCGCCCGGTCGAGGCTTTTGAGCGAAGAGGCCGCGCCGAACAGGCGCTCCTCCTGGAATTGCAGCATCTGGTAGAGGAAGCCTGCGCCCTCATCCCCGATCCGGTTGCGCTTGGGCACGCGCACCTCATCAAAGAAGAGCTGGGCGGTATCCGAGCAATGCATGCCGATCTTGTGGATTTTCTGGCGGGTGATCCCCTTGGAATTCATCGGCACGATGATGAGGGATTTATTGCCATGGGCCGGACCGTCAGACGTGTTGGCCAGAAGGCAGCACCAGTCGGCCTTCATGCCATTGGTGATCCACATCTTGGTGCCGGTGATGACGTAATCATCGCCGTCTGACTTTGCCGTGGTCTTCAGCGCCGCCACATCAGACCCGCCGCCCGGCTCCGACACGCCAAGGCAGACCACTGCATCACCGGAGATGGCGGGGGCCAGGAACTCGGCGCGCAGCTCGTCAGAGCCGAAATTGGCCAGCGCAGGCGTCGCCATGTCGGTCTGCACGCCAATGGCCATCGGCACGCCGCCACAATTGACGAGGCCCAGCTCCTCCGCGAGCACGAGAGCGTAGGAGAAATCGAGCCCCGCCCCGCCGAACTTCTCCGGCCAGCGCAGCCCCAGAAGGCCGAGATCACCCATCTTCTTGAAGAGCTCGTGAGAGGGGAATTGCTCCGCCTTCTCCCACTCCTCGACATAGGGGTTGATCTCGGTCGCCACGAATTTGGCAATCGTGTCGCGAAGCTGGTTGTGTTCGGTCGTGAACTGCATGGGAGCGTTCCTTCAGCGGTCTAGAAGCGGGCCACGCCAAACGTGTTGGCGTTCAGCGTGCGGGCATCGGCTTCCGCACAGATATTCAGGGTCTCGGTCAGGATGGCGCGGGTGTCGCGCGGGTCGATAATGCCGTCATCCCAAAGGCGCGCCGTGCCGAAGAGGGCGTAGGACTGCTCCTCCAGCCCGGTGCGGATCATGTCGCTCATGGCTTTGAGGCCGTCTTCATCGGTCGGCTGGCCGGCGCGCTCATTCTTGGCGCGGGTGATGATCTCCATCACCTTGGCAGCCTGCGCCCCGCCCATCACGGCGGTGCGGGCGGTCGGCCAGGCGAAGATGAAGCGCGGATCAAACCCGCGCCCGCACATGCCGTAATTACCCGCGCCGTAGGAACCGCCGAGCACAATGGTAATCTTCGCGACGCGCGCATTGGCGACAGCCTGAATCATTTTCGAGCCATGCTTGATCGCGCCATCGGCCTCCGCCTTGGAGCCGACCATGTAGCCGGTCGTGTTCTGCAGGAAGATGAGCGGCGTGCCGGACTGATCGCAGAGCTGGATAAACTGCCCTGCCTTCATGGAGCCTTCGGGCTGGATCGGGCCGTTATTGCCCAGAATGCCGACGAGGTGCCCGCCTATGCGGGCATGGCCGCACACCGTCTCCGCGCCATAGCGGGCCTTGAACTCGAGGAAGTCCGACCCGTCCACGATGCGGGCGATAACCTCCTTCACATCATAGGGGGTGCGGTCATCAGCCGGGACGACGCCCAGCAATTCCTCTG
>CAZCEG010000359.1:0-2830 GCA_964497275.1 uncultured Oceanicaulis sp. | reverse complement strand
GCCAGCAGCCTGCCGAGAATTCTTGCTGCGGCCGGTCCCTGCAAGTCGAGCTTGGCGATCTGGCCGGTCATATCGACCACCGCGGCCGCAGCTGAATCGGCATGCCGCAGCAGGTGGGCCGCCATGATGGGCCCCATGCCGGCGTTGACCACCACGAAATCGAGCTTGAGCGCGGAGCGCAGGTCTGCGAGCCCCTCCACGAGCACGTCGCGCCCGCTCTTGCCGACCACATCTCCGAGGAACGCAAACCGCATGGCCTGTCCTAACCCACAAACGCTTTTTCGACGACAAAGGCTCCCGGGCGGGCGTTGGAGCCCTCGATCAGCCCGGCGGCCTCCACACGCGCCTTGCAGTCCTCGATCATGGCCAGCGAGCCGCAGATCATCACCCGGTCAGCCTCCGGATCGAGCGGGCCGCCCGTTTCGTCCCAGAGCTGGCCGGAATCCATCAGCGCGGTGATGCGGCCCATGCGCGGGTGCGCCTCGCGCGTCAGGGAGGTGTAGTGAATGAGCTTCCCAGCGTGTTCACCCACCAGCAGATCATCCTTGAGGCTGGCGACCAGTTCCTGCCCGTAGGCAAGCTCCGCCGCCTCCCGGCAGGTATGGGTCAGGATGATCTGATCAAAGCGCTCATAGGTCTCAGGATCGCGGATGATGCTGGCAAAGGGCGCAATGCCGGTACCGGTCGAGAGCAGGTAGAGCCGCCTGCCCGGCAGCAGCGCGTCATGGACCAGCGTGCCGACGGATTTCGCGCCCAGAAGGATGGTATCGCCCGGCTTGATGGCCTGCAGGCACGAGGTCAGCGGACCGTCAGCGACCTTGATAGAGAAGAAGTCGAGCCCGTCATCCCAGGACGGGCTGGCGATGGAATAGGCGCGCAATAGCGGCTTGCCGTTGACCATCAGGCCCAGCATCACGAACTCGCCCGAGCGGAAGCGGAAGCTCGCCGGGCGCTCCGTACGGAACGAAAAAAGCCGGTCGGTCCAGTGGCGCACATCCAGTACGCGCTGTTCGGTGAAGGCGGCCATGGGCTCTGATTACTCTCGTCGGGCTGGGTTTGGTCAGGCGGGCGGGATGTAGCCCTTGCGTCCGCTCAAGCCAATGCGGCAGGTGCGATTTTACGGCCCCTGAGGCGTATCGAGGACCGGCTCGAAGGCGAGGCCTGCGATCTCCAGCGCCGTTATCTCAGGGGCGATATAAAGGCCGTGGCGGGCGGTCGGTTCGCCGAGCCCGTTTATGTAGGCCCCCAGCACCACGCCGTGAATGACGCTGTTGCGGGTGCGGCCATAGCTTAGCGTGTCATCTGCGGTGAAGTGCAGCTCATCATGGGCACCGGCCTCGGACCGGCTATTGCCTTGCGCCGTCCATGACGCACCCGCCGAGGCCACCATGCCCTGCACATAAATGCCGTGACGGCCATTACGCGTGGCAACAAGGTTCGTTGCAGTGACAGCAAACACGTTGCGGATGAAGATGCCATCCTGGCGATTGCCGTCTGCCTGCAGATTGACGGCGCTGCCTTCGGAATGGTCGATCACGATGCCGGTCTGGCCATTGCCGCTGGCATAAAGGTTGGAATATCGCGCATTGCGCGTCGCCCACATGATGACGATGCCGGGTCCGTCATTATTGTGAGCGCTGACAGCCTCCAGCACTGTGCCGCGCGTGATCTCGCCATGCCCGGAAACACGCACCCCGGTGTCGCGGCAGCGGCGCGCCTCCACGCGCTCAATATGCAGCGCACTCGTGCGGATCAGCAGCAGGCCGTGACGGGCACGGCGGGTGCAGTCAACCGAAAAGCCCGAAAGCGTGATCGCGCTATTGCCGCCTTCCGGGTCGCGGTTGGCGACCACGCTGTCCATGGTTTCGCGTGCGATCAGCAAGGTGGTCCCCTGCCCACTGCCGGTGAAGCTGGAGCGCGATGGCAGGCGCAAGGGGGCGCGCAGGCGATACTCGCCAGGCGCAAGCGTGATAGCGAGCGGTTGGTCTTCGATCCCGTCCAGCCAGCTGACAAGCGCGTTGAGGGAGGCAAAGCGCAGGCGTTCGCCTTCACCTGTCACCACAAGCACAGGGCCGGGGCGGGCTGCTTCATCGATGTCTTGAACCGGCGGTGCCTCCTCGCGTCCGCAGCCTGCAAGGACAAGCGCGACGCCGAACAGCGCCGCCCACCGCATGAATGTGATCGCCCCGGTCATGATGCACGCACTCCCCTGCCCGCCTGAAAGGCAAGCTGGGACAAGAGTGCCAATCAGATCAAGTGGTTTCGCCGCGCAGACACCCGCGCTCGGTCAAGATGTAGTCCAGCGCCACATCGTGTGATCCGTTCGGCACCCGGCCCACGCGCTGGGCTTCATAGGCAAGGCCCACCGCGATCACCCGCCCTGACTGGCGCAGCGCGGCCAGCGTGCGGTCGTAATAGCCTGCGCCATAGCCAAGCCTGTGTCCGCGCGCATCGAACGCCACCAGCGGCACAAGGACCAGAGACGGGATCAGAACAGGCTTGCGCGCCTCCGGCTCCTCAATGCCAAACGCCCCGCGCTGGAGCGTATCGCCGGGAGCGTAGCTGCGAAACTGCAAGGGCTGATCGGGGCCGGTGACAACAGGCAGCGCGAGTTGCGCCTGTTCCAGCAGGAAGGTTTCCATCAATGGTGAAGGATCAATCTCGCCGCGCACCGGCCGGTAGCCTGCCACCACGCTATGAACCGCAGGCCACGCCGCGTCCGGAAAATGGCTGACAAGCATCCGCCCGGCATCGGGCAGGCTGCGGGCTGCCGCCAGTCGGCGGGCAAGGCTCGCCTTCCTGAGGCGGTTCTTGCGCCATTGCGTCAGCA
>CAZCEG010000358.1:0-2836 GCA_964497275.1 uncultured Oceanicaulis sp. | reverse complement strand
CGCAATCGCTGATCCGGAAATCCCGCCAATGAGATAGCCCAGAAAATCATCCGCCACGCGCTGGTCGAAGACGACCGGCATCTTGCCAGAGCGCATCTTTTCAGAGCCAAGCCGGGCTACGGCGCGCTCACCTGCGCTGCGGCCAATGTCTTCAGGCGCACGCAATTCGGCCCGCTGGCGCATGGAGTGATGGTCGTAATCGCGCTCCATCATCTCGCCATCCTTGGCGACCGCCGAGATGCCAAGGCCTGCAAGCGAGCCGCGCTTTGAGCCCTCAAACCCGGTCGAGGTGAGGAGGATGGAGGCCCCTGCGCTGAGGCTCGCCCCTGAGGAGGCCACCATGGCGACGCCCTTCACCTTGCGGGCGGCGTCCTCCATGACGAGTGCGGCGTTCTCAAGCGCTTCTGCGTCCCAGACGCTCTCTTCATAGAGGGCGATATCGGGGATGTGGCTGGCCTGCGCTTCGCGCTCCACAAGGCCGCAATAGGGGTCCTCCGGCGCGACTTTGGCCATCGCCATCACGCGCTCAACCGCAAGCGCCACCCCGTCCTCGGAGAGGTCGGAGAAGGCCGTGCCTGCCATGCGCTTGCCGATGAAGACGCGCAGGCCCGCAGAGCGCGATTCAGAGCGCTCGACGTCTTCCAGCGCGCCCTCGCGCACCGCCACTTCCAGCGAGCGTGATTCCGACAGGATCACCTCGGCGGCCTCTGCGCCCGCTTTCATGGCGCGGTCCAGAAGGTTCTGCGCCAGCGGCTTGAGGGTTTGCGGATCAGGTCCGGCGGCTTTGTCGTGGGTGTGTGTCATGCCTTCGGGCTATAGCCCTGCATCGCCAGCCGGGCAATGTGCCCGGCTCAGGTGACTGCATACCAGACAATCGCGATCCCGCCGGCAGCGTAGATGATCAGGGTCAGAAGCGTTCCGGCAAAACGGCCAAAGGACACGCCTGCATTGCCGCCAAGCCCGATAGCGTGCAGCACGCGCGCCACCGTCAGCGCCGCGCCCAGCGCATGTATCACGATCATATGCGCGTCCAGGAGGGCCAGTACTACAAGGCCCACCAGCATGCCCGGCACCCACTCGGCGGCGTTGGCATGAACGCGGATACGGCGCAGCAGCATCTCGTTGCCGCCATCGCCAAAGCCCACTTTCTCGCTACGGCGCGCGCTGATGACCTGCCAGGCCAGCGCGAGCAGGATCAGAATGTTGATGCCGACATAAAGCCCGGCCGCTTCAATGGATGTCATGGATGGTCTACTCCCCGATTATTATGGATTCTCAGTGTCCTGCCAGCATCGGGCGAGGTTTTCGCCCACAAAGCGGCTGATCGCGCCCTGTACGCTGGAATTGAGCCCGGCAGCCTCCATCGAGGCGCGGATCGACGCGCCGGACAGGCTTTCGGTGAGGATGGCAAACTCTGTTCTGTCAAACCGGCTGGCCGCACGGTCGGAAAGGCAGGTGCATACGGCCGTGGGGTAGGTCAGGCGTTCCTCGCAGGCCGTGGTGAAGGCGATCAGCGCCTCGCCGTCAGGATAGTCGCGCGCGCCGTCAGCGCAGCCCGAAAGCAATGCCGCAGGCAAGAGCAGAGCCAGTGCCCTCATGCTTCGCGCTCCTGTGGCAGCTGGCTCGCCTTCACAATGGCGTCGGCGAGCACCTCAGGGGCCTCAGCGCCAGATACCGCAAACGCGCCGTTGAAGATGAAGCAGGGCACGCCCGCTACGCCCAGCGAGCGGTAGAAACGCTCCTCGCGTTCCAGTTCGGCTACATCGCGATTTGTGCCGAGAAGGTCACGGACCACATCGCTGTCCAGCCCGATGGCCTCTGCGATGGCGACGAGTTCAGCCGCTGCGCCGATATCGCGCCGCTCCTCGAAATAGGCCTTGAAGACAGCTTCGGCGGCCTCCTCGCCCTTGCCCTGACCTTGCGCCCAGCGGATCAGGCGATGCGCGTCCATGGTGTTGGGACGGATCGTGATCTCGTCGAAATTGAAGACGATGCCGGCTTCCGGTCCGGCGGCTTCCAGATGCGCGCGCATGGCCTTGAAGCGCCCCTGTGCATCCTCGCCAATGCGCGCCTTCATATAGGCCTGATAGGGCAGACCTGCCTTGGGGATGGAGCCATCCAGCTGAAAGGGGCGCAGCACCGTTTCCACCGCGATATGCGGAACCAGCGCCTGCGCGCTGCGCCAGTAGCGGTGGCCGAGCCAGCACCACGGGCAGACGGGATCAAGAACGAGATCGACATTAACCGAGACCATGACGTGCAAACTAGGCCGCGCCGCCTCGCTCTCCTAGCCCTCAAATGCGGGTGGTCAGGCTTTCACGTCCAGAAGCGCGCCGACCATGTCGTCAGCAGCCCTCACGATGGCACCGGAGGCGGCAGCCATGTGCTTTGCCTGGATCATCTCCACGGCAGCCAGAGCGTAATCGGGAGAAGGAGGGACGCGCCCGCTGGCATTGGGGGGGATGGGGGGAAGTGCCAGCGGGCGCGCCTGGAGTGGTGACCGCGCGGGAGGGCGGGTCAGGGATGGTCAGGCCACGAACGCCGTTCACCCGGTCTGCCGCGCGGTTCATAAGAGCCGTAGCGGAGGCAAAGCCCGAAACACCGGATGCGAAGGCAGCGTTCATGACAAAAACCATGCGTCAAACGGAGCACGGATGCCATCGAAACCGGGGTTAACCGTTAACGCCGCACTAACGGCGTAGGGTGGTTTGAGGCGTGGCCTTCATTCCGCCGCGTCCCTGCGCTATATGCAGGCCTCAACCCCGTTGCCACCGGCCTTGAACCGGCGGGAAAGGAAGCACGATGACGACCCTTATCAATGCGCGCCCCGCAGGGC
>CAZCEG010000357.1:0-2840 GCA_964497275.1 uncultured Oceanicaulis sp. | reverse complement strand
AGTGGCCCGGCGCACCATCCCCTAGATGCCCGATCTCCAATGCCTGATGGGCGGCATGCCCAGTCAGAAGAGACGCAAACGCCAGCAAGCCGACCGCGCCGCCGATGACGGGATCAAGCGACAGCCCATAGGCCAGCAGTCCACACGGCAAGCCCCAGAACATCACACGCGCCGCCTGCGTTGATCCTAGGGGCACGCCCCCACCACGCGCCCGGTAAGCGAAGCCTCCAAGGACTGTCAGCAGGATTGCGAGAGCGATCATCATTGTGTGCGTTCCTGCTCGGCATTTTCCGGGCGCATTGTGTCACTGGCCGTTATGCCAAGGGCAAACCACCGTGCCTGCAACCTTCTGGCCTGTTCTCCACCAAGTTTTCCAGTCATCAGGCTATTGTACAAATCGCGCGCGGTCTCGGGGTCATATAGGATTTCGCGCCAGATTTCCGCGTCAAACTGGGACTGCTTGCGTGTGAGAGCGTTAGTCAAAAGATTGGTGATAAGCCAAGACCTATCGGCGCGGCCTGTGTTAAGTGCATTGAGGCGGTTTGAAAGCATTTCAGGGCGCACGCCAAATGTCTTAAGGAACGCCGCGCTGCTATCCGGGATAGCCGCCGATCCGCGTGGGATTGGAACGCGTGAACTGATAAGGCGCGCACCATCGATTACCCTTAGGGCATCTATCTGTTTATCTGTAATTCCGGCATATTTCAGGGTTGCTCGATTGGCTTGCAGATATTCCCCAAGACGCCCCGCTGGCATTTCAGACAAGTTGTCCCAGACGGCACGCTGAAGTGCGCTTCTGGCGTCCTGCGATTTCCGAACGCTTGAAAACAGCGAAGCCATTTTCCGGGGGCTTTCCAAGGCGCGGGCGACAGCTTCATCGGCGCTGCGCACATCCCGGTCAACGGCACTGATTTCCCGCGTAAGAATAGCGTCGTCAACTGACCTCTTCCGCTGAACAAGCTGGCGCTGTCTGTTGGCGAGCGTTGATTCAGCCTGCGCTATGTTTCCCACTCTGTCTCTGATCTGCGGGAAATACGCCAGGACGCTTTCATGATCCCGCAACCAGTTATTAAGGGCCCGCTGGTCAATTACCCCGTCACGAACCGCCGCGCGACGGAGAGAATCGTAAGCCACACTTTCCAGCGCGGCAGTTGCCTCTGGGTCGCCGCCGAATACCGTATTGAACTGTTGTGCGGCAGTTGGATTGCCTTTCTGGAAATATGCCTGCACGACCCTTTCGTCCGGCGTGATGTACGCGCCCTGCGGGTCTCGGTGCAAAACATCATACGATGCCCTTTGTTTGAGTGGCTCGATAAACCGTGTCAGATAAGACTGGCGGAAGTCCGCATATCGTTTTGCGATTTCCGGGTCGCCTGTGCGTTGCACCGCACGCTCAAGTGCAGTGTCGAACTGCGCTTTCATCGCGCGAAGGCCGCGAAGCTGGACGTCATCCACTGACGGCTGACGCTCTGCGCGCCGAATGGCGTCAGTGATATCGGAACGAATTTCCATCAAGGCAGGAAAGTTCTGCAAGTCATCGGCGTTTTCAATATCGCGCACAATGGCCGGCGGAACTGTTGCGCGTTCACCCGTCTTGGTTCGCAGACTGGAAGCGCCCCTATAGGCATCCGCAAGTTCTTGCCGGAAATCTGTGAACGGCACAACGAATTGCGGATCATCAAGCCCATATTCGCGAGCGACAAGCTTAAACCCGGCCTGCTCTTCTCCAATGCGATCCTGCAAAATACCGCGCAGACGCGCGCCCTCCTGCGCCACGTTTGCTTGCGGGATGCCCTCGGCTAGAGTCCGGCGGCTGGCGTCAACCTGTGCGGCCTGCCTTTCTACGCCCTGTCGCAGGTTTTCGACACGGTTACGCGCCATATCCACGACCACATCCGGACCAACAGCGGCCTTTGGCGCTGCCTCTTCTGCAAACCTGTCAATGGCTTCTCTGTCCGTAACCCGCCGGGCAACAGCAGCGTCCAAATCCTGCCCGGTCATTTTGGATTCAATGTCTGCCTGTTTGGCGATCAGGCCCGGAGACCCGCTACGCTCTGCCAGAGTGGGGTTGAAACCGGGAATCTGACGGGCGATGCCCTCTGATGCGTTCATGTTCTCGACCTGCTGGGCGGTCATTTCTCCCAAATAATCCCGAGCCGCCGATCTGGCCACATCGCGCCTTGCAGTCTCTGACACACGGGAACGGATGGCATTTGCCCCACGGGCGACTAGGGACGCCGGCATATTCGCCAATGCGGTAGGCGCGAAGCCGCCTACAATTTGACCTGTCATTTCTGCAATCGGGCTATCGGGCACCATTTCCTGAGCTATGCCAGCACCAGCGCCGGCACCCGTTGCGGCGGCAGCTTCGCCCAAGGTTGCCCTAACCGGAGACCGCCGGATAGGATCAAGGAATGCCTGCATAGCGTTTTGCGCCGGACCAATCGCCCGCGCGCCAGCCCGGGACGCGGCTCCCAAAATGCCAACGGCAGGCAAGACGCTCGCACCTAGTTCCTCACCAATGCGCGCCAGAATGCGACCGCCTGTCGTGTCCGGCGCGTCAGGGAACATAGCCTCTGGCAAGTTTTCTTGCAGCCATGCAGAACCGCCAACCGGCCTGTCGGATGTTGGCGCGCCTACAAGCCCAAGGCCAGCGTTGACCAGATCAACTGGGAGGCCGGCCATTCCAACCAGACCACGGTTAAAACCACCCGTGAATCCAGAGGCGTAATCCATCGCTCCCGGTGCTGCCTGACGGGATTGATCGGCGGCTTGCCTGCGGCGCGCCTCGGCCAAAGCCAGAACGCGCTTCTGTTCGTCCGTCATTGCCATAGTGCGCG
>CAZCEG010000356.1:0-2846 GCA_964497275.1 uncultured Oceanicaulis sp. | reverse complement strand
TCCGGCAAACGCAAGGGCCCAGCCCTGCGTGCTCCGCAGTTCAAGAAGAAAGGCCAAACTCAACCCGGGGTAGGGCGCAACTTGCGCACGAAGTCATAGTAGGTCGGTGGCAAAGCCATTTCAGCGGACCTCTCGGGTATGCCACAGCCGCAGCACGTAGATGATCGAATCCTGAAGTTCGTAGCGAACCTCGTACTCCCCGACCAGAATTCGCCGTACCTCGCGCGGCTCGAACTGGAAAAGTTGCTCGCCGATGCGTGGGTTGGTCAGCAGAATGGTCGGGGCCTTGGTCAGCGCCTGCACCGTCCGCGCGGCGGCGGGCTTGTTCACCAGAGCCAGAAATTCATACAAGCGCGCCAAATCGGAAAGCGCCTTGCTGGTCCACTTCAGCTCCATCAACGGGGCAGCGGCTGGTCAGTGCCAAGACTCTCTGCCCACGCTTGCACAGCCTGGTGATCGATGACGCGGCCGGCGTCTACGTCAGCCAGCGCTTCTTGGGTCAGTCTGTCGCGCTCCTCTTCCTGGGCGATCCATGCAGAAAGCGCCTGTTTCATGATCCAGCCGCGCGAGCGCTCAAGCCGTGCCGCCATCTGATCTACCTTGTCGGCCAGCGGAAGCGGCACGTGTGCGGTCAGCACTTTGGTTGCTGCGGTCATGTTGCACCTCCTATCGGAACTTGATCTTGCCGGAGCCGGCAACACGGTGGTCACGGTGCGGCGGATCGCCCCGCACCAGGATGTCACCAGACCCGGCCACGCGGGCGCGCACTTCGGAACAAATGAACGCCTCAATGTCGCCAGACCCGGCAACCGATTGGCGCCGATGCCTTTACGCCAGACGAGGCGCATCACACGAATGCGCGTCATCGTTCGCGCTCTGGGGGCAATTCCATTGCCAGTTTTCCTTGTCGCGCGTCTGCCCGTGCAAGCGCGCGCCGGATGGCGTAGGTGCGGGGGTCGTGTGGATGAAGGGTCCGCGCTATCTGGTACAACGTCGCGTACATCGTTGGCGCAGCTGCAATCAGCGCACCGATGTCCGGACGCACCCCGACCGCAACGATCTGGCGGTCGTGAGCTACAACAACGTTCTCCCGGCCGTGCGCGTAACTGTGGAAGTACCAGGGCGCCACTCTCGACCATTTTCGATACCACTTTTCGCTGGTCACCACGGGACTACTAAAACGAAACGAAGGGAAAGAAACTGTATGGATATACAGTTCTCGGTGCAACGCCTATTGCTCGGCGCGGCTATCGCTGTCATATCCCTTGGAACCCAAGGCGCAGAGCTGGTCGGACGAGTTGTTGCCGTTGCTGACGGGGACACCCTGACAGTTTTGGACGGAGAGCGGCGCCAGTACAAGGTAAGGCTCCAAGGTATTGATGCGCCTGAGAAAGGCCAGGACTACTGGCGCGTATCCAAGCAGTCCCTCGCCGACCGGATCTTTTCCCGATCCGTCATCATCGAGTACGAGAAGAAGGACCGCTATGGCCGACTTGTTGGCCGAGTACTCCGGGACGGGCGCGACATCAATTTCGAGATGCTGCAAGGCGGCGCGGCCTGGTTCTATGGCAAGTATGCAAGGGAGCTGCCAGCGGATAGGCGGCTGAACTATGCTTCGGCCGAAGCGCTCTCTCGGGACGCGCGACAGGGGCTATGGCGAAATCCCTCTCCAGTCCCCCCTTGGCAATGGCGAGCCGAGAAACGCGTGCAAAAATAGGAGGCAAGATGGCAAAAGCACCGACGAACCCTCTCAAGGACATCAAAGCGTATCGGCTCTCTCGCGGCGAGAATCAAACTCAGTTCTGGACCCGTTTTGGGGTCACGCAGTCAGGTGGAAGCCGGTACGAGAGCGGTAGAGAGTTACCGACACCCGTTGCCATGCTGTTGTTGGCTTATGCCGAGGGCCTACTCGATGAGAAAAGCTTGGAGAAGTTACTGCGCAAGGTTGCATGACTAGAAAGCGCATCACCTGAACGTGTGCCCGTGACTTCCGTATCCCACAGCTGGCCTAGGCGTGGGCTTGCCGAGACTGGTAAGCGAGCACGTTGTCGGCGGCCAAGGTCGCGCTTCCGTAGCTAACGGCGCGCTTTGAAGTTTCAAAACAGAACCGTCTAGAAAAATCCGAGGCGATTCAGTCGGCTCGATCCAAACATCCTTCGCCCTCAGAACCCGCCCATCCGCTTGATCCGCTCCGCGCTGATCCAACCCGTCCGCCGCATCAGCCGCGTCCACAGGCGGACGCCTAAGATGGCGCCAGGCGGCAAACCAATGAAGAGCGCAACCAGAATAATCCTTGTGTGCATCGGAGCATTTTTCTCTTGTCCAGCCAGCACACCAGAAACAAGCTCTACGCCCCCGATCGCAAGGAATGAGATAAGAATGAGCAGATAAACCAAGGCGAGTCCACAGCCAACGAGCATGAACAACCACGACAGCCAAGCTATCGCGACGCGGAGTCCGCCTTCGGCTGGAAGCAGGGGATCGTTTTCGTCAACGCCGCTCATTTCACTTGAATTGCACACCACCGAAGTAACAGACCCCTTGCATACTTACCTTGGGCCAACTGCGTAATGTCGACCTTAGACTTGTTAGGATAGAGCAGACAACCCCGGCAGCGCCTAAAGTGGTACTAAACTGCTCGAAGCGATGCAGAATCTGGCTGCTCCTAGATGCGCCCCAGCCTGCAAGGATACAACCACTATACGACTCATGCGGTGGCGGCACGAGACGTTCTATAGATACCCAGCGATCTCTTTGACGTCAGAAAGAACTCTGATGGAATGCAGAACCTGGGGATTTGCAAATCCAAAGTTGATAGTATTGACCAATAGATCCAACAGCGGATC
>CAZCEG010000355.1:0-2847 GCA_964497275.1 uncultured Oceanicaulis sp. | reverse complement strand
TCAAACTTTGCCTGGTCCTCGCGGGCGGTCAAGCGATCCTGACCCCGCTGGCGGCTGCGCGAGCCCCTGCCCGCCGCCGTCTTCTCCATCACGCCTTCGAGCACATCGGAAATGCCGCGCACAATCGTGCGCGGGGTGATGCCGTGCGCCTCGTTATGGGCGATCTGCTTGGCGCGGCGGCGCTCGGTCTCGTCCATCGCGCGCTTCATGGAGCCGGTCACGCTGTCGGCATAGAGGATGACGCGCGCATCGGCATTGCGCGCCGCGCGGCCAATGGTCTGAACCAGGCTCGTCTCGGAGCGCAGGAAGCCCTCCTTGTCGGCATCGAGAATGCCCACGAGGCCACACTCGGGGATGTCCAGCCCCTCACGGAGCAGGTTGATGCCCACCAGCACGTCATAGACGCCAAGGCGCAAATCCCGGATCAGCTCGATGCGCTCCACCGTGTCGACGTCGGAATGCATGTAGCGCACTTTCAGGCCCTGCTCGTGCATGTATTCGGTGAGGTCTTCGGCCATGCGTTTTGTCAGCGTGGTGATGAGGGTGCGATACCCGGCAGCGGCCGTGGCGCGCGCCTCCTCGATAATGTCATCCACCTGGCTGAAGCCCTCTTTCGCGACAGGGCGCACCTCCACCGGCGGGTCGATAAGTCCTGTCGGGCGGATCACCTGCTCGGTGAAGACGCCGCCCGTGCGCCCCAGCTCCCACGGGCCGGGCGTTGCCGAGACGTGGACGGTCTGCGGGCGCATCGCCTCCCATTCCTCGAATTTGAGGGGGCGGTTATCCATGCAGGAGGGCAGGCGGAAGCCGTGCTCGGCGAGCGTGCGCTTGCGGCTGAAGTCGCCCTTGTACATCGCGCCGAGCTGCGGGATCGTCACATGGCTCTCATCGGTGAAGACGAGGGCGTTTTCGGGAATGTATTCAAACAGGGTCGGCGGCGGCTCGCCGGGCTTGCGGCCCGTCAGATAGCGCGAATAGTTCTCGATACCGTTGCAGCTGCCTGTGGCCTCCAGCATCTCGATATCGAACTGCACGCGCTGGGCGAGGCGCTGGGCTTCGAGAAGCTTGTTATTGGCCTCCATCCATTCAAGGCGCTGGGCCAGCTCCTTCTTGATCTCCACAATCGCCTGATTGAGCGTCGGGCGCGGGGTGACATAGTGGGAGTTGGCGTAGACGCGCACCTTCTCCAGCGCCGCCACCGCCTTGCCGGTCAGGGTGTCGAACTCGGAAATGCTCTCGATCTCGTCGCCAAAGAAGCTGACCCGCCAGGCCCGCGCATCATAGTGGGCGGGGAATATCTCCAGCACATCGCCGCGCACCCGGAACGTGCCGCGCGTGAAGGCGGCGTCATTCCTCGTATACTGCAGGCTCGTGAGCTGGCGCATGATCTCGCGCGGATCGGTGATGTCGCCGACTTTCAGGTCGAACACCATGGCGGTGTAGGTCTCCACCGATCCGATGCCGTAAATGCACGAGACCGAGGCCACGATGATCACGTCATCGCGCTCCAGAATCGCCCGCGTCGCGGCGTGGCGCATCCGGTCGATGGCCTCGTTTATCGAGGACTCTTTCTCGATATAGGTGTCGGTGCGCGGCACATAGGCTTCGGGCTGGTAGTAGTCGTAGTACGAGACGAAATACTCCACCGCATTGTGGGGGAAGAAGCTCTTGAACTCCCCGTAAAGCTGCGCGGCGAGCGTCTTGTTCGGCGCCAGGATCAAAGCCGGGCGCTGCGTCGCCTCGATGATCTTGGCCATGGTGAAGGTCTTGCCAGACCCGGTCACGCCGAGGAGCACCTGATCGCGCTCGTTCTGGTTCAGCCCCTCCACCAGCTCCGCAATCGCAGCCGGCTGGTCGCCTGTGGGCTCAAACTCGCTGACCACTTCAAACTTGCGCCCGCCCTCGGACTTGTCGGGCCGGTCGGGCCGGTGCGGCGTCCAGTTGGCAGGCAAAGACAGCGCATCGTGAATGCCGGCGGGCACCACATCGCGCAGGAATTCGGCCTGCCCCATATCGGAAACCCCGGCAGGGCTTATGGCCTCTTCCGGCGGGGCGTAGGCGGTATCGTCGCGGGTCAGTTTCGGCATGAGAACATATATGCAACTTCAGGCCCGCGAAAGCGAGGGTGCTGTTGCACCGGGCCTGCAAGCATTGGTTAACGCAAGGTGTGCAGACTGGGCGGAGAATCGCAAACCCATCGGGCGAGGCATGTCAGGCAGCTTTGAACGCGTGCGGGTCCTTATCGTTGAGGACAACGCGCATATGTCCACCATCCTGCGCAAGGTGCTGCAGGGGTTTGGCGTGCGCACCGTGATCGAAGTGCGCGACGCGGCGGACGCGTTTGAATCCATGCGCTCTGCCAATCCCGATGTGGCGCTGGTGGACTATGCGCTGGGCGATGTCGATGGGCTGGAGTTCACCCGGCTGGTGCGCACCGCCTCCGACAGCCCGAACAAATACCTGCCCATCATCATGGTCACCGGCCATACGGACCGCAGCCGCATCATGGAAGCCATCAATGCGGGCGTGAACGAGTATCTGGCCAAGCCCGTGCGCCCGGTCGATCTCTATAACCGCATGGTGGCGCTGATCGAGCGCCCGCGCCGCTTCATCAAGTCCGGCAATTATTTCGGACCCGACCGGCGCAGGCGCTCCGATCCGCGCTATCCTGGCCCCTTCCGGCGCGCGACCGACAAGGAAAACATGAACCCCGAAGACGAAGTCGATTTCGGGTAGGTTTTCCCTTCCCAAAAAGCTTTCAGAATGCGTCATTCCGGCCAAGCGAAGCGCGAGCCGGAACCCAGAGCAACATGCCTCGCGGCTGTCCTCCCCCGTTCACGGGGGAGG
>CAZCEG010000354.1:0-2848 GCA_964497275.1 uncultured Oceanicaulis sp. | reverse complement strand
TCACTTCGGCGACCGGCTTGAAGCCGGTTTCCTTCTCCACAAGGGCCTGCGCCTCGAATATGGCGCGCGCCTGCATCTCGTAGATTTCAGGATAGGTGATGCCGAGGCGGCAGCCGCGATGGCCGAGCATCGGATTGGTTTCCGCGAGCGCGCGCGCGCGCTCCATCAGAAGCTCGCCGGAAAGCCCCGTCGCTTCGGAGACCGCTTTCACGTCTTCTGCGTTGTGCGGCAGAAACTCGTGCAAGGGCGGGTCCAGCAGGCGGATCGTGCAGGGGCGCTCTTCCATGATGCGGAAGATTTCTGCGAAATCATCGCGCTGCATGGGGAGGATTTTCGACAGCGCCGCAATGCGCCCGTCCTGATCCTCTGACAGGATCATCTCGCGCACGGCGGCGATCCGGTCAGCGTCAAAGAACATGTGCTCGGTACGGCACAGGCCAATGCCTTCGGCGCCAAACTCCTTGGCGGTCTGAACGTCGGCGGGCGTTTCGGCATTGGTGCGCACCTTCATGCGGCGCGCGCCATCGGCCCAGACCATGAGCTTGGCAAAATCGCCGGTCAGCTCCGGCTTGATCATTTTCGCTTCACCGAACAGCACTTCGCCCGTCGCGCCATCGACGGTGATGATATCGCCATCGGTGATCACGCGCCCGCGCGCGGTGAACTGCTTCTTCGCCGCATCGATGCGGATCTCGCCTGCACCGGAGACGCAAGGCCGGCCCATGCCGCGCGCGACGACCGCGGCGTGGCTGGTCATGCCGCCCCTGGCCGTCACGATGGCCTGGGCGGCGTGCATGCCGTGAATGTCTTCAGGGGATGTTTCCACGCGAACCAGGATCACCTTCTCGCCAAGGCTGGCGCGGTGTTCGGCTTCATCGGAATCAAATACCGCCCGGCCGGAGGCTGCGCCCGGAGAGGCGGGCAGGCCCTTGGCGATGACATCGCGCTTGTAATCTTCGGCGATGGTCGGGTGGAGCAGCTGGTCGAGCGCAGACGGGTCCACGCGCAAGACCGCCTCTTCCTGCGTGATCAGCCCGTCATCGACCATGTCGCAGGCGATTTTCAGCGCCGCGCGCGCGGTGCGCTTGCCGTTGCGGGTTTGCAGCATCCACAGGCGGCCCATTTCCACCGTGAACTCGATGTCCTGCATGTCGCGGTAATGGCGCTCCAGCGTATCGAACACCTTGGCGAGCTCCGCATAGACCACGGGCAGGGCTTCTTCCATGGAGGGGGCGGGATCGCCCATCTTCTCACGCATGGTCTTGGTCAGGCATTGCGGCGTGCGGATGCCTGCCACCACGTCTTCTCCTTGAGCATTGATCAGGAACTCGCCGTAATAGGCGCGCTCGCCGGTGGAGGGGTCGCGGGTGAAGGCAACGCCCGTGGCGGAGCTTTCGCCCATATTGCCGAACACCATGGCCTGCACGTTGACGGCGGTGCCCCAGCTGGCGGGGATGTCATACATGCGCCGGTAGGTGACCGCGCGGTCATTCATCCAACTGCCGAACACCGCGCCCATCGCACCCCAAAGCTGGTCGCGCGGATCGGTGGGGAAGGGCTCGCCCAGCGCCGATTTCACCGCCGCCTTGTAGTCGGCGATGATCTCTTCCCAGCCCTCTGCCGTGATCTCGGTATCAAGCTGCAGGTCGTTCTCTTCCTTGTAGCGCTCAAGGATTTCCTCAAACTCGCTATGGGAGACGCCCAAGACCACGTCCGAATACATGGTGATGAAGCGGCGATAGCTGTCGAGCGCGAAGCGGCGGTCGCCGGAGAGCTTGGCAAGGCCTTCCGCCGTCTCGTCATTGAGGCCCAGATTGAGGACGGTATCCATCATGCCCGGCATGGAGGCGCGGGCGCCCGAACGCACAGACACGAGCAGCGGATTGGCCGGATCGCCAAATGTCTTGCCGACCTTCTTTTCCAGATCGGCGAGGGCGGCTTCCACCTGGGCTTCCAGCTCTGCCGGATAGGCGCGGTCATTGGCGTAAAACGCGGTGCAAACCTCGGTGGTCAGGGTGAAGCCCGGCGGGACAGGCAGGCCAAGGCGCGCCATCTCGGCAAGGTTTGCGCCCTTGCCCCCCAAAAGCGCGCGGGCATCGCCGGTCATCGCATCGGCTGCGCCGCCACCAAAGGCATAAACCCATTTCGTCATCGCCAGTGTACTCGCTCTTCCTAAGGTCCGCCGCGCCGGGGCGGTCATGTGATGTGCCGGGCGCCTGCCTAGCCTTCCAGCCTGTCAAAATCTGCCACGGCCTGAACGGCCGCACGGATGCGCGCCAATACAACAAGTCTGTTGCGCCGCACCATGGGATCGTCCGCATTCACCGTAACCGCCTCGAAGAAGGCATCAACCGGCGCACGCAAGGATGCCAGCGCCCGCATCGCGCCTTCGAAGTTTTCTGCTTCCAGTGCCTTGGCCGCGTCTGCGCTTGCGGTCTCAAGCGCGCTGATCAGCGCCTTTTCCTGTGGCTCGGTCGCGGCAGCGGCGAGGGCTTTCAGCAAACCCTCGTCCTTCGAGACGCTTCGCTCCTCAGGATGAGGGTTTGTGGTGCCTTTTGATCCCTCATCCTGAGGAGGCGTCGAAGACGCCGTCTCGAAGGACGAGGGATCAAGCTCTGCAAGCGCCGCCGCCACGTCAAAGCCCTTGCCTTCCTCGATTTTGAGGATGTTTGCTGCGCGCCGGTAACCGGCCAGCAGGGCCGTGCCGTCCTCGGTGTCTATGAAGCCCTGCAGCGCGCGCATGACGACGAGCGATTCAATGTTCCACGCCATGGCGCAGCCCATGCTCGCACGCGTGAAGCCGGCTGAAGAAATGCAGAAGATGACGCGTGTTGAAAGCGCGCGCGAA
>CAZCEG010000353.1:2096-2861 GCA_964497275.1 uncultured Oceanicaulis sp. | reverse complement strand
TCCCCCTACTCCCTGATCTTTTCGTAGGCAGGCAGGGTGAGGAATTCCTCGAACGCCTCATCGAGCGCGAGCGAGGTGAGGATGTCTTGAGCCTCGCTGAACCGGCCCACACCCCACGCATTATCGCCGATCTCGGCGCGGATGGCTTTTGCCGCCTCGCCGATCACTTCTTTCACGTAGGCGGCATCGACCACGCGGCCTTCTGCCGTCTTTGCGCCGTGCGTGCGCCATTGCCAGAGCTGGGCGCGGCTGATCTCGGCGGTCGCCGCATCTTCCATCAGATTATGTATCGGCGCAGCGCCGCGCCCCTGCAGCCATGAGGCGATATAGCGGATGGCGACATCTGCATTCCCGAGCACGCCCGCATGCGTGATCGTGCCTTCAGGTGCGGTCAGCAGGGCGGCGGCATCTTCGGTCACGTCCGGGATTTTGGAGAGCTGGTTCGGGCCGCTCATCACGGCGTTGAAGGCCTCCATCGCGACCGGCACCAAAGCCGGGTGAGCAACCCATGCGCCGTCATGGCCGATCGTGGCTTCGCGCGTCTTGTCGGCCTTCACCTTGGCAATCGCGGCCTCATTGGCGGCATCGTCGCCCTTCACGGGGATGAAGGCGCTCATCCCACCCATGGCGTGCGCGCCGCGCCGGTGACACACGGCGATCAGGCGCCTCGCATATTCGGCCATGAAGGGCACTGTCATCGTCACCTGGCCCCTGTCGGGCAGGATCGCCGCCGGATTGGCTTTCAGGCGCTTGATATAGCTGAAG
>CAZCEG010000353.1:0-2086 GCA_964497275.1 uncultured Oceanicaulis sp. | reverse complement strand
CTGAAGATATAGTCCCAGCGCCCGGCATTGAGCGCGGTGATGTTCTCGCGCAGCGCATAGAGGATTTCATCCAGCTCAAAGGTCGCCGGGATCGTCTCGATCAGAATGGTGACCCGCACCGTGCCGGTGGGCAGGCCCAGCACCGTCTCGCAATGGCGAATGACGAGCGACCAGAGCTGCGCCTCCTCCATGGTTTCGAGCTTCGGCAGATAGAAATACGGCCCCGTGCCGTTCTTTTTCAGCTGGGCATGGTTATGGAAAAGGTAGAGCGCGAAATCGGCAAAGCCGCCACTCACCGGCGCGCCATCAATCTCGATATGGGCTTCGTCCAGATGCAGGCCGCGCGCCCGCACGATCAGGACCGCGTGGTCGGTGTTCAACGTATAGGATTTGCCGCTATCAGGATCGGTGTAGTCGATCTTCTTGTGGACGGCGTCGCGCAAGCTTACCTGCCCGTCCATCATGTTGGTCCAGGACGGGGTGGAGGCGTCCTCAAAGTCCGCCATGAAACATTTCGCGCCGCAATTGAGCGCGTTGATGATCATCTTGCGGTCTACAGGGCCGGTGATCTCCACGCGGCGGTCGGCAAGGTCATCAGGGGCAGGCGGCACAGTCCATTCGCCCGCCCGGATCGCGGCGGTGTCGGCGCGAAAGCCGAGCGTCTCGGCACCGGAATCCAGCCGCGTCTGACGCTCGAGCCGCGCCGCCATCAACGCCTTGCGGCGCGCATCAAAACGCCGGTGGATGTCTGCCAGCAGGCCAAGCGCCTCGCCGGTAAGGATCGTCTCATAACCGGGGCGTATCGCGCCCTTTATGGCAACGCCCTTCGGCGTGGTGATGGCCGGTCCTGTCATGTGTATGTCCTTTTTACTCGTTTTTCCGGCGCAAGCCGGGATCCAGTCTTTTTAGTGATGCTCCGCACATCCGTGCGTCGCTCCTCGCCCCTTCGAGACGCCGCCTGCGGCGGCTCCTCAGGATGAGGGTGGCTCGGGCGCGCGGTCGCGCTCTCGCCGCGGCGAAGCCGGGGCTTCGCTCCGGCGTAGCAGGGTGTGGCGCTATTGCGCCGTGGAGCTGGCCCGGCCTCGTCAGGTGCCACTAGGCCGACTGGCCTTCACCCGCACAGGCGGTGAACGCGGTGCGGAGCTAAACCCCGCGTAGCTTTTCAAGCAAATCCGCTGGCGGCGGGCAGGGCGTGCGGGGCTCGGCGCGCGTCGCCCACGCATAGACCATGTAGCCGCCGGTCAGAGGCTGTTCGCCGCGGAAAATCCCGACCGCAAAGCGCATCGAGCTATTGCCGACCCGCTCCAGCCGGACACCCACGTCGATCATCTCGTCGAACACGGCCGGGGCGTAATAATCGGCATGGGCGCTGACGGCAAAGGACTCCCACTCCCCGCCCGACAGGTCGTTGACGATGTCGATGCCCGCCGCGCGCCAGTACTCGGTCAGCGCCACGTCGAAATAGAGGAAATAATTGCCATTAAAGACAATGCCTTGCGGATCGGTCTCCGCCCAGCGCACGCGAAGCGGATGAAGGAAGGTGAAATCGGCACGGCGCGGCGCGGCTGGCTTGCTGGACAAGGGCGTGGCTCCGGTCAGGAATCAGAAGGCCCAGAGACAAGCGGCTCCCGCCTGACAGGTCAATCAGCGGGCAGCGCCTACGCCTTCAGCCGCGTGGCAAAGGATTTTTCAAACGCGCGCAATTTCGCGCGCGCCTTGCGCCATTCCCACCAGATCAGCAGGACTTGCGGGCCATCAACCAGATAGCGCCGCCACATGCGCCCCGGCTCTTCGGCGAGCCGGTGCAGCCATTCAAGGCGTGCAGCCTGCATCCATTTCGGTGCCCGCTTCGCCTTGCCGGAGAGAAAATCGAGCGAGGCCCCGACGCACAGGCCAACGCCTGTGCAGTCCTCGCGTTGCAGGCAGGCCTCCGCGATCATCTCCTGCTGGGGCGAGCCGACACACAGGAAGACGAAACGCGCCGGATTGGCCGCCACAACGGCGGCGCACTCGGCAACAGCCTCAGGGTTGGTGCGCAGCCCCATGGGCGGCTGGTGCCAGCGCACTTTCGTGAGGCGATAGCGGG
>CAZCEG010000352.1:0-2861 GCA_964497275.1 uncultured Oceanicaulis sp. | reverse complement strand
CGGAAAAACCCCATGAACCCTGCCTCCCGGACGGTGTTGTGTCGTTGGAGGCGAGACTAAATCGCCCGGACTGGCGGTCAAGCTGCCGGTCTGCGGATAAGCGCCGGAAATTCTAGCGCGCGGCCTCCTTGCTGGTGCCCTTGTCGCCCTCCTCTGCCAGCGACATCTCGTGCCACATGGCGTTCAGGATGGCGAAGGAGCAGGCAAGGCCAAGGCCCAGAATCCACGCAAAATACCACATCTTCGATGCTCCTTTTTCGGGCCTAGTAATAATCGCCGCTGGTCACGTCTTCGGTGGTCACCCTGCCCCACATCACTTTGAACGCCCAGGCGGTGTAGGCGAGGATGATGGGCAGGAAGATCACGGTCGTGATCAGCATGATGAAGAGGGTCAGATGACTCGATGAGCTGTTCCACACCGTCAGGCTGGCATTGGGGGCAATGCTGGAGGGCAGGATGAAGGGAAACATGGAGAGGCCCACCGTGGAGATGATCCCGAAGGTGGAGAGCTTGGAGCCCACAAAGGTGATGCTTTCCGAGTTCAGCTTAAGCCCGATCAGCGCGGCAATCGCCCCGCCGAAGCCGAGGACCGGCGCCAGGATCATCCACGGATAGGCGGCATAGTTGGAAAGCCACGCGCCCGCCTCTGCCACCGTCTCTGTCAGCAGCGGGTTGGACGGCCCGCCGGGATTGGCTTCAGACACATGGGCAAACCCATAGGGCCCGAACGCCATCACCAGCCCGCCAATGGCAAAGAGCACGATGGAGAGCACGGCAAAGACCGGCGCAAAGCGGCGGGCACGGTCCCTGACGGGGCCGTATTCCGCCTTCATCGACAGCCAGGCGGCGCCATGCAGTCCCATCATCGAGACCGAAAGCAGGCCACACAGCAGGGCGAACGGGTTCAGGAGATCGAAGAAGGAGCCGTCCCAATAGCTGCGCAGGTTTTCATCGAGCCGGAAGGGCAGGCCCACCAGCACATTGCCGACCGCCACACCAAAGAGCAGGGCAGGCACGAAGCCACCGGTAAAGAGCGCCCAGTCCCACATGGCCCGCCAGCTTTTGTCTTCGCGTTTTGAACGGTATTTGAACGCGACCGGACGCAGGATCAGAGCGGCCAGCAGCACGAACATCGCCAGATAAAGCCCGGAAAAGGAGACGGCATAGACCAGCGGCCAGGCAGCAAAGATCGCCCCGCCGCCGAGGATGAACCACACCTGGTTACCCTCCCAGGTCGGCCCGACCGTGTTGATGGCGACGCGCCGCTCTGAATCGGTTTTGGCCACGAAAGGCAGGAGACCGGCAACGCCAAAATCAAATCCGTCCGTAGCGGCAAAGCCGATCAGGAGGACACCCAGCAATCCCCACCAGAGGACGCGCAGGGTTTCGTAGGAAAGCGGGATTTCCATATCAGTCAGCTCCTACTCGGCGGGAACGGGGTTGGCGCGGGCCGGCGCGGCAGGCCGGGATTTCGATGCGCCGTGTGCAGCGTCAGGGTACGGACCCTTCCTGATGACCATCAGCATGAGCATCACCATCACCACGGCGAGGACGCCGTAGAACACGGTAAAGCCGGCAATCGTCAGCCAGATCTGGGTGGCGTTGAGGCTGGAGACGCCCATGAAGGTCGGCAGTGCGCCCTCAATGATCCACGGCTGGCGGCCATATTCGGCGAGAAGCCAGCCAAGCTCGGCCGCGACCCATGGCAAAGGCAGCGAGAAGAGCGCCACCCACAGGAACCAGCGCGTCTCGTGCTTGCGCATGGTAGCGAGCACGAAGGCCACACCAAACAGGGCGATGAAGTAGAAGCCGAGCCCTGCCATGAAGCGGAAGGACCAGAACATGACCGGCACGTTGGGGATGGTGTCCATCGCCGCCTGCCGGATCTGGTCCGGCGTCGCCTCGCGCGGGTCTTCCATGTAGGCGGTCAGAAGATAGGCATAGCCGAGATCGCGGCGGGTCTCTTCAAAGGTGGCGCGCGCCTCGATATTGCTTTCATCGACCCGGAGCGCCATCAGCGCGTCATAGGCGCGGATACCGTTTTCGATCCGGTCTTCAGCGATGGCGACGAGGGGCAGAATGCCCTGCACCTCGGTATCGAGCGAGCGCGTGGCGATAAGCCCCAGCACCCACGGAATATCGACCGCAAAATGGGTTGTCTGGTTTTCCACGTCAGGAAAGCCGACCAGCGTCAGCGGGGCGGGGGCCTCATGGGTTTCCCACATGGCCTCAAGGGCTGCGAGCTTCATGCGCTGGTTATCGGTGAGCGCGTAGCCGCTCTCATCGCCCAGCACCACGACCGACAGCGCGCCGGCAAGGCCGAAAGCCGCCGCCACCGTCATCGAGCGCTTGGCAAAGCCGCGATGGCGGCGCTGCAGCAGGAACCAGGCCGACACGGCCAGCACGAAGAGCGCGCCTGTGACATAACCTGCAGACACCGTGTGCACGAACTTGGCCTGCGCCACCGGGTTGAACAGCACGGCGGCAAAATCGACGACTTCCATGCGCATCGTGTCGGGATTGAATTCAGAGCCCACCGGGTTCTGCATCCAGCCATTGGCGATGAGGATCCACAAGGCGGAGAGATTGGTGCCGAGCGCCATGAACCAGGTCACGGCGAGATGGGCCTGCTTGCTCATCCGGTCCCAGCCGAAGAAGAACAGGCCAACGAGCGTGGCCTCCAGAAAGAACGCCATCAGGCCTTCAATCGCCAGAGGCGCGCCGAACACATCGCCCACATAATGGGAGTAGTATGACCAGTTCATCCCGAACTGGAATTCCATCGTGATGCCGGTGGCGACGCCAAGCGCGAAATTGATGCCGAATAGCGCGCCCCAGAATTTCGTCATGTCGCGCCAGAC
>CAZCEG010000351.1:0-2872 GCA_964497275.1 uncultured Oceanicaulis sp. | reverse complement strand
ATGAGCGCCCACGATCCCGTGGAATCAGTGCCCACCATCATCTGGAACATGCAGCTTTTATGCTGGAATTGGTTGCGGGGGCGCACAACCACCGAGACCGACATTCGCTACAAGTCTCTGTTTAGATAAGAGAAACAGTCGTTTTGCCACTTCTCTCATACCGTCAGGAGTGCAGTTCGACCAGACAAGCCGCGAACCAAAGACTTCCAAAGTAGTCCCGGAATATCTGCGCCACCTCCGATACCTTGCGAGGGAAGGAAGGCAACGCTGTGAAGAACCCAGATGGGACTTTTTTGGCTAATAAATCATCTTAACTAGCCATATATGGCTATCAATTCGATGGATCAGAGCGCAAGCGCATGCTCCATCTCAGCATGCTCAAAGGCGGGCTCAAGCGTCCGAAGGTCGGCGCCGGTCACCCCGTGGATACGCATCCGATCCTTCCAGCTACCGTGGATCCGCCAGGCCATCGCGCCCGCGTGCTGGCGGGCCTCATCCGTGGTGAGACCGAAAAAGACGGCGGCATCGAGCGCGAGCGCGAGCGAAGCCTCGAACGGCTCGCCTTCCATGATCGCCGTCTTGAGCAGGCGATGGCGCTCGGGCTGCGGGTTGACATCGAAAAGTTGCGAGAGAGCCCACATGCCGTCGCCGGCATAGACGAAGCCATGGTTCTTGAGATGGTCGTCCGTATTGGTGACCAGGATGGTAAAGACGATCCGTGACCACAACTCCAGCAGATCGGCTCGCGGGTTATCGCTGTGCTGCTGGATGAACTGGGCGATTTCGGTGTAGGAGCCTTGCTCCGTGCCATTGCGTTCAAGTGCGGTGCGCGCGGAGATATAGGGTATCCGCGCGGCGCCGTCACGGTCGAACCGGCGGATCAGAGCGATCGGGCTTGGCGTCTTCTCCAGCATCAACCTCGCTTCCGGGGCGTTGAGACCGACCTCGCGCGCCAGTTCGAGCGTGGCGATCTCAATACGTTCGACGGGACTTGCATCGTTCGCCGACGAGAATTTGGCGATCCAAAGCTGCCCATCATCCAGAACATTGGCCTTGGGGCGCGCTCCGCCAATCGAACCGCCGGCCCCGGCCATCAGGCGCAGGGCCTCGTTCGATACCTCGCCACGCCGCTCGATGCTGGCTGCGATGTCGCGCAGCTCTTCGAGGTCGATAAGGCGGGGAACCGGAGCGGCATCGCCGGTGACGACCCGACCCTCACTGTCACAGAAGCGCAGGGCGCCCTGGCGCGAGGTATCGTCAGTCAGGGTGAGCATGTCGAACTCGCTCAAACCCGCACCGTGGAGACGTTCGAGCAGCAGCCGTCCCCAGCTGTCCGGCGCGGCATCCTGGAAGACGCCGGGCAGACTTTCGCGCTGGTCACCGCTTCTCCCCGATGCAGCGAAGAAGGGAGCGAGCCCCAAGGGTAAATCGGGAGCCAGAGCAAAGGCCCGGCCATCCTCTACCCACCCACGACTATAGCTGAACTCGGAATGCTGGCGGGTGCGCGCATGGGTGAAGCGCAGCTTTCCTACATGCAGCAGCGCGCCGCCCAGGTGGACCTCGACTTCGTGCTGGCCGGGACCGGAACGTCCACGGATAGCCCGATGCTGATCGCCATGGACCATCAGAAGCCGACTCCATCCCGCTTGCGAGGCTTATCGTCGGGAGCCGGGGCATGCCCCGTCTCGTCGGATGTCCGCGCAGGCTTGCCGGGTTTGAAGGAGCGCCCGCGCTTGGGTACGGCCTGAAGCGCACGAGAGAGCCCGACCGCATCGTTCTCTGGCGACATGACTTCGGCCAATGCCGCCGGGCTTCCCAGAGCGGCGAGCACGGCGGCGAGATTTCCGATCCCCACGCCGGGATCGCCCTTCTCCAGCCGCGTCAGCGTGCGCTCCGAAACATCGGCACGCACCGCCAGTTCCGCGATGGAAAAGCGCCGCGAAAGCCGCGCCTGTTTGATGTTCTGCCCCAGGTCCGACAGGGAGCGCATTGCCTTCAGGCTTACCATGTCCGCCTCATACGGCTGAATAATTCTGTTACCTAGCCATATATGGCAATTATTTCTCCGGTCAACCCCCACCTCACTTGGCTATCGCCAAGGGCGGAGAATCACGGAACGCAAGCGCTCCGCCACATCTTGCTGATACGGGCACTTTCGGCACCACAGCGCTTGATAGCATTTTCTGATGAGGCAACAGGAGGGGTCTCAGTTCACCTGACAATCAGTCGTCATCCACCTTCAACGTACCTCTGTATTTAATATTCAGTCAGCTTAGACGTGGCAATTGCAACTCCTGCGGCGGCCACCTTCTTGTATCAGACCTGCGCACTGGCATAGTCCGGCTCAACGAGACCAAGCCCCCCAGAGTCGAGGACGCCCAGATTGAACATGGCATCGGCAACGCCGGCAGTGGCGGCCTTTTTGAACCAGACACGAGCATCGGCATAATCGGGTTCAGTAAGGCCTAGGTTCAGGACCTATTAATTTGGCTTGAGATGTGATTCACAGTCTCCACTTAGGAGGCTGCGATAGGTGATTTGTTTTTGTTGAGTGAGCGCCAAATGGAGCGGATATCGCCGTTTTTCCCGCTGCCGCACGGGGTGCCGCGCGTCGATGACCGGCGCGTGGTCAGTGGCATCGTCTACGTGATCAGGAACGGTTTGCAGTGGAAGGATGCGCCGAAGGACTACGGTCCGCACAAGACACTCTACAACCGCTTCATCCGCTGGAGCCGGTTGGGCGTGTTCGACCGCATCTTCGCCAGCCTCGCTGGCGCGGGCCCCAAACCTGAACGCATCATGATCGATGCAACGCATCTGAAGGCCCACCGCACGGCGGCGAGCCTTCTTAAAAAGGGCATGTTCCCCGTCG
>CAZCEG010000350.1:0-2886 GCA_964497275.1 uncultured Oceanicaulis sp. | reverse complement strand
GAATTGAATGTGGACCCCGGCTCGGGGGCCGGGGCCCCGGATTGTGGCGCCGGTGTCCAACGCCTTGCCAGTTTAACACTGACTACTCCACCAGGGTCCCGGGCTTGACCCGGGATCCATCTTCTGGACATGGAAGCAGCTCCTTAATCACGCCAAGACAGGTCAAGGGGCGCGCCATGGAAGCTGAAGACGCACTCTACATGACAAGAACATACCAGCTGGATGAAAAAGACTCCGTCGAAATCCGGGTCTGGCCACCCCGGCGGGACCCCGAATATTCAGAGACATGGATGTGCGAATATCAGATTGTGGGTATCGGCACGGGAAAGAAACGCCGGTCTGGCGGCGTCGATCCCATTCAGTCGCTTTATCTGGGGCTGATACATATATCGACTGCCCTGTACTGTTCCCAGGAGTACAAGGACGGGCGATTGACCTTGTGCGGGGCCACGACGAAATTTGATCTGGCGCTTCCGGTTCTTGAATCCATTCGCGAGGAGGTGGACCGAGATCGGAAGGCGCTCGAAGAGGCCGCCGGTTGAGCCGACCTAGGATCTCTCCGGCACGGGCCCCGATTAGCCTTACCGCCCCCCATACCGCTTCTTCACCCAGAACAGGGCGGCGACGACGCCGAGATAGAGGAAGGGGCGGGCCATGGCGCTGATCGCGCCGTCATCGAGACGGGTGATGGCGAGCCCCATCGCGAAATTGGCCGGAACGCCCTCCACCGCGCCGAACATCAGAAGGTATCGCGCGATGCAGTCCACCGCGAAGGCGAAGAGGGCAGCGGCATAGACCTGCTCCCACCGCCGGATCAGCAGCGCTGCCACAATCGAAACCAGTGTCATCAGGATCAGTGTTGCCGGATTGAACCCGGCAACCAGCCGCACGGCCAGTTCTTCCCCCATAGGCGCCCCCGCAATTCCCCGCTTAAGCGTAGGCCGTCTCTGCGCCCACGGCAAGAAAACCGGCGGCGGCCTTTATGTCGGCAAGGGCTGTGCTGCCCGGCGCGCTGGCATTGAGGGGCGTCTGCTGACGGATCGCCTTGCCCACCGCCGGGTCGCGCCGGACGATCCCGGCCAGCGGCGGTATGAAGCCGAGGAAGCTCTCGCACGTGCGCGAGAACGAGGTGTAGGCCATCTTCGCTGCCGCTTCGTCGGGCGCATTGTTGACAAGCACGAAGGGGGCGGCACCCTCATCGCGCAGCCGCAACAGCTTCACGAAGGCATAGGCGTCGGTGAGCGAGGTCGGCTCGTCAGAGATGACCAGAAGCACATCATCGGCCGCCGCCGCGAGGCGGATCGTGGCCCGGTCGGCCCCTGCGGCGAGGTCCAGAAGCGTGCGGTCATAGGTCATGGAGGCCGCTGCGATACCCGCCGCCAGCCGGGATGCGCCTGCGCTGTCGAGCCCTGCCAGCGACGCAGACCCGGACCGCCCTGCGATCACGTCAAACCCGCCCGCCATGTCCGCGCCGCCCGACACGCAGGAGACAGCTTCGGCAAGCCCGATCTGGCCTGCCATCACGGCGGCGATGTCGCCACGCGGCGAGAGCCCCAGCTGCACGTCGATATTGGCCATGCCAAGATCACCATCGACGAGAAGCGTGCGCTCTCCGCGTACGGCAAAGGCATGGGCGAGCGCCCCGGCGATGACGGTCTTGCCGACCCCGCCCTTGCCCGAAGCGATGGCGAGGAGCGGCCCCGCCCTGCGCCCTGCATTGCCTGCGCTGGCTGTGAGGCGATACGTCATTCCAGACCCTCCCCGTCCGGCCCGTCGAGGATTGTTTCTTCCAGCAGCGCGCGGGCGATACGCAGCGGGGTGGCAGGGGCAAGCCCTGAGCCGATAAAGGGTGAGGCGGCGATATGGGCGTAGGAGAGACCGGCTTCGCCTGCCGCCAGCAGCGCGCCCATGCGCCGCGCGATATCGAGCCGGGTGAAAATCACGCGCGCGGTGCCGATGGAGCCGAAAAGGGCTGCCGTGTCCTCGGCGTCGGCGGGTATCTGGCCTGCCTCCATCACCGCGATGATCTCGGCATCAGCAGTGGCGGCGAGGTAAGTGAGGCCCTCAAGGTCTTCCAGATCGAGCGGATTGACCGCCCCGGTATCGATGAAGACGGGCCGGTCGCCCGCCTCGCCAACAAGCAGGTCCAACTCATGCGCGCCCGGTGCCATCTCGAAGTCGAGGCCCAGCGCCCTGGCGTAGGCGGCCATCTGGGCATCGGCCCCGGCGCGGGTGTCGGTGGAGATGAGAAGCGGGTTCACGCCCTGACTGACCGCGCGGGCGGCCAGCCGCGCCATGACGGAGGATTTGCCGGCACCCGGCGCACCGACAAACATCAGCGGGCGGGCAGGACGCAGCTCCACGGGGTGCACCGGATAGCGGGCATCAAGGGCGCGCGCGAGCGTGGCGGTCGCCTCGCCGTCTTCCAGATTGATCGCCGCTTCCATGATGGCTTCGGCGGCGCTGTCTGGCACCTCATGCCAGGCGAGCGCACGGGCGATCCGGGTCAGGCCGTCGGCATTGTCGCCGCGCGCTTTTGCCCGCTCCACCTCGCGGCGCCGGGTGGCGGCAAGGGGGGTATCGGTGGACGGGGCGATAGCGCCTTCTTCGGCGGCCGCGCGCACACTCACCACACCGTCATTGAGCTCGTGGGTGGCGATGATGATGGCATCGGGTCCCATTTCCCGGCGCACCGCCGCCATCGCCTCGCTGATCGATCCGGCCGTGAAGGTGCGCAGGCGCATGACACCGTCCTCCTATACCGAACCGACCGTTTTCAGCCGGGCCGTGGGGTGGATTTCGTTCTGGCTCATCACAATCGTATTGGGCCGGAAGCGCTCGGTCAGGGAGCGCACATAAGGCCGCGCTGCGGGGCTGGTTCGAGGA
>CAZCEG010000349.1:0-2889 GCA_964497275.1 uncultured Oceanicaulis sp. | reverse complement strand
TGCGAAAATGGCTCAAACCACACTCACGAAGCTGAACATATGGGACAGCCCCATATTTATACACGGTGCGGGGCGGGGTCGGTAGGTTGTCATCATCAACGCCGAAGGCATCCATGTTCGCATCTACCTTCCGTACCCAGCCGCAATTCGGGCTGATGTAATCATGCACATCCGCGCTAGGCTGGCGTCAACCCGACTCGAACCGGATGCTTGATGACCGATCTTACCAACGCGCCCGAATATACCGTCTCCGAGCTGGCCCGCGCGCTGAAACGCACGGTGGAGGAGAGCTATGCCTTCGTGCGGGTGAGGGGTGAGCTGGGCCGGGTGACCATACCGAAATCCGGCCACATGTATCTGGACCTGAAGGACGCCGAGGCCGTCATTGACGGGGTGATGTGGAAGGGCGTCGTCTCCACGCTGAATTTCCGGCCCGAGGAAGGGCTGGAGGTGATCGCCGAAGGGCGGCTCTCCACCTTCCCGGGCCGGTCCAAATACCAGATCATCATCGAGCGCATGGAGCCTGCCGGCGCTGGCGCGCTGATGGCGCTTCTCGAAGAGCGTAAGCGCAAGCTGGCGGCGGAGGGGCTTTTTGCGCAGGAGCGCAAGCGCGCCATCCCCTATCTGCCGCGCGTGATCGGGGTGGTGACATCGCCGACAGGCGCGGTGATCCGCGATATCCTGCACAGGCTTGATGACCGGTTTCCGGTCCATGTCCTGCTCTGGCCAGTGCTGGTGCAAGGTGAGGGGGCAGCGGCCCAGATCGCCGCGGCCATTGAGGGCTTCAACGCCCTGCCGGAGGGCGGGGACATCCCTGTGCCCGATGTGCTGATCGTCGCGCGCGGGGGCGGCTCGGTAGAGGATTTGTGGGCGTTCAACGAGGAAATCGTGGTGCGCGCAGCCGCCGCCTCGCGCATTCCGCTGATCTCCGCTGTCGGCCACGAGACTGATACGACGCTGATCGATTTTGCCTCTGACCGGCGCGCACCAACGCCTACGGGCGCAGCCGAAATGGCTGTGCCGGTGCGCCTCGAACTGGCCGAGCGGGTTGAGACCTCGCGCGCCCGGCTGGGGGCGGCGCTGATGCGCTTCGTGGACCGCAAAGGATCGGATCTGCGCGCCGCCTCACGCGGCCTGCCCCGGCCGGAAAGCCTTCTCGGCAATGCCGAACAGAGGCTCGATTATGCGCGCGAGGCGCTGGTGCGCGGGCTGAAGCTGGGTGTGGAACGCCGCCGCGCTACGCTGGAGCGGATTTCGGTGCAGTTGCGCCCGCAAGGCCTGCGCCGCGATCTGGCCGACCGCGCCCAGCGCCTGGACGGGCTGACCCAGCGGCTTGCCGCCGGTGAGGCCCGCCACCTCGATGGGATGGAGCGGCGCCTGAAGGCCCTTAATTCGACGCTGGAGGCCCTTTCGCACACTAATGTGCTGCGGCGTGGCTTTGCCCTTGTGAAGGCCTCTGACGGGGCTCTGGTGCGCTCTGCGGGCATGTTGCAGCCGGGCCAGGGCGTCAGCCTGCAGTTTGCCGATGGCGAGCGGTCTGCGGCTATCACCGATGGCGCGCCGCCGCCTGCGCCGCCTGCGCCGCCCCGCAAGCCGGCAAAACCCGCCCCGGCGCGCGATTCCGGCAAGCAGGGCTCGCTTTTTTAGCGTTTTGCCCTGCACGCCGCGCGCCGCCCGTGCTACATCACCGCCAATGCTGCCGATCCGGCAGCCTGATCTGGAGGTCCCCCCATGCGTGTTCTGCTTTCAAGCGTTGCCGCCCTTGCCCTTCTTGCCGCCTGCGACAGTGAGCCGGCTCAGGTCGCGGAAGATGCCGCCGAGGCCGTGACCGAGGCTGCTGAAGACGTGGTGGAAGCCACTGAAGACGCCGCCAGCGAGCTGGCGGGCAGTGCCGAGGAAGCCGTCGAAGAAGCGATGGCTGCGCCCCCCACGCTCGAACAGGTGCTCGCCGATCCGCGCCGCGAGGCTGACCGCGCCCGCGACCAGTGGCGCAACCCGCGCGAGACCCTGGAATTCTTCCAGGTGGAGGCCGATGACACGGTGGTCGAGGCGCTGCCCGGCGGTGGCTGGTATGGCCGCATCCTCGCGCCCTGGCTGGCGGCGGAAGGCCAGTATTACGGCCTCAACTATCCGATGAGCGTGTTTGAACAGCTCTTCCCCGAAATGACCGACGAACAGCGCACCCGCCTTGAAGGCTGGGAGGCTGGTTTCCCGGCTGCTGCAGCGGCATGGGGTGGTCCTGCGCAGGGCGGCTACACGTTTGGCGCGATCCCTGAGAGCGCTGCCGGCACGGCAGACGTGGTGCTCTATATCCGCGCCCTGCACAACATGGCCCGCTTTGGCCAGCTGGACGTGGCAGTCAACGATGCGTGGACCTTGCTGAAGTCCGGCGGTGTGGTCGGCGTGGTGCAGCACCGCGCGCCTGCAGACGAAACCGATGAGCGCGCCGATGGCTCGCGCGGATACTTGCGTGAAGCCGATGTGATCGCAGCGTTCGAGGCACGCGGCTTCGTGCTGGAAGCGGCGTCGTCGATCAATGCCAATCCGAACGATCCGGCCGATCACGAGATTGGCGTGTGGGCGCTGCCGCCCTCCTTGCGCGTCGACACCGATGAACAGCGCGCGGCCAACACCGCTATCGGCGAGACGGACCGCATGACCCTGCGGTTCCGCAAGCCGTAGGGGCTGCGATCACTCTTTTCTCGTCGTTCCCGCGCAGGCGGGAACCCAGAGCCATTTGCACGGACTTCGCCCTTCGATCTCTGGACCCCCGCCTGCGCGGGGGTGACGAGATTGGGGGGCGGAACCTCGCAACGCGGCCTGTCCCCGCGCAGGTGTTTGGTCCCGTTTGATTGTTTGGATACCGCTTCGGTGTCTGCGGGAGTAGAG
>CAZCEG010000348.1:0-2893 GCA_964497275.1 uncultured Oceanicaulis sp. | reverse complement strand
CTCGCCCTGCGACTGGCCCAGCTCCCGGCGCAGGGCGAGTTTGCGGCAAGCCTTGGCATTTCCGCGAGCTATCTGACCCTGCTGGAGCGCAATCAGCGTCCGCTGACCGCGCGCGTCCTGCTGGCGCTGGCCGAAAGCTACGACATTGATGTACGCGCCTTTGCCAGCGAGGCCGACCGCCAGCTTGTCACCGATCTGACAGAGGCGCTCTCCGATCCGGTGTTGAAGGGCGCCGAGCTTGATGCGCGCGATATCCGCGAGCTGGCCGATGCGCACCCGCGCGCGGCAGAAGGCTTTGCGCGGCTTTATCTCGCCTACCGCGAGACGCAGGCCGCGACCGCGGATCTCGCCGCGCGGCTTGGCGATGGTGCGGGCGGGCAGGTCTATAGCGCGCTGGAGGCGGTGCGCGATGCGCTCGACACTGCGCAGAACCATTTTCCCGCGCTGGAGACCGCCGCTGACCGGCTGCGCAGCGAGGCAAAGCTTGATGAGCTGGGCGTCGAGGCGGGGCTGACGGGCTGGCTGCGCGCCCAGCACGGCGCGGCGGTGCGCACCTATGATGACGAGGTTATGGGCGGGGCGCTGCGCCGGTTTGATTTTCACGCCCGCAAGCTCCTGCTGGCCGAGCGCCTGTCTGCGCCTGCGCGCCTCTTCCACATGGCGACAAGCATCGTGCTGCTCGATTGCGCCGAAGCGCTCGACGCCCATGTCACCCGCGCAGCCTTCCCTGATCCGGCGGCGGCCAAGCTCTACCGGGCGAGCCTTGCAAGCTATACGGCCGCCGCGCTTCTCATGCCCTATGACCGCTTCTTCGAGGCGGCAGAGGCCAGCCGCTACGATATCGACCTTCTGGCGCGCAGGTTCACCACCAGCGTGGAGCAGGTCTGCCACCGGCTGACCACGCTCAGCCGCCCTTCACGGCGCGGCGTGCCCTTCTTCCTCGTAAAGCTCGATCAGGCCGGCAATGTCACCAAGCGCTTTGGCGGCGGGGTGATCCCCTTTGCCCGTTCGGGCGGGGGCTGTGCGCGCTGGCGTCTGCATGACGCGTTCCGCATGCCCGAACGCGTGCATGTGCAGGCGGTGGAGCTGACCGATGGCTCGCAATATCTCTCCATCGCCCGCGCCGTGGAGCGCACGCTGCCCGGGGGTGGCACCAGCCTGATGGTGGTGGCTTTGGGCTGCGAGATGAAGGACGCACCAAGGCTCGGCTATGTGGCCGCGGACCAGAGCCCCACCGGCATCGGTCTTTCCTGCCGCCTGTGCGAGCGTAATGCCTGCGCAGAGCGGGCCTTCCCGCCTCTGCAGCGCTCCTTGCGCTTTGAGCCGCATGTGCGCGGCGCGAGCCCGTTCAGTTTCGGGTGAGGCGCGCCCTCGTCCTTCGAGACGCCACTTCGTGGGTCCTCAGGATGAGGGCGTTAGGGTGCTTTTCCCCTCATCCTGAGGGTGAGCGTTAGCGAACGTCTCGAAGGACGAGGGGAAAAGCACCTACCCCTCCACCGGCTCCATGAGGAAGTGGCGGGCCTGCCGGTCGATGATCTCCACCGCCCAGATATCCGGATCATCCTCGCGGCGGCGGGCGATATAGCCGTCGGCGCGCATCTCCTCCACCGGCAGGGCACCCAGCGGCTGTGACCAGAGGCGTTCGCCCTCCATGTCCCGCACCGGCACAAACAGCCGGGCAAGCCGGTCTTCACCGACGACCTTGACGAGCACCGCACCGGCATCGCCGTCGCCCTTGTGCAGTACGTAGAACTGCGCCCCCGCCTTCTCCGCGCGCCAGCGCAGGGCATCCACCCAGATCCATGTGCTGAGCTCGGGCATGATTCTCTCTTGCTGGCCGGAAGATTGCTTAATAATGTGTAAATCGAGGGGAGCGTTTCATGACGATACAGACAGGCTGGAAAGCTGTCATGTGTGCACTGGCCGCAGTGATGCTGGCCGTGTGCCCGTCACCATTTTTCATTGCTCAGGCGAGTCCGGACGAAGGGGAAGAGCGCTCCGGCAGTGACGCGCACCCGCCCGCAACCGAACGCCTCGCCCGCTCTGAAGAGCGCACGCTGGCCAGCCTTGTTTCCGGCCGTGACACCACCCGCACCCTGTCGCGCACCACGCGCGAGCTGCGCATTCCTTTCCGTCTGGCGCCCGGGGCCATGCCGGAGGGCGCAGAGCTGGTGCTGGCTGCCCGTCCCCGCTCGCGCAATTCCGGCGGCCGTCTGGAGGCCTTCATTGCAGGCGCCCGCACCATCGCGCTCAGCCCGCGCGCGGAGAATTTCGAAGCCCGTTTCGCACTGTATTCGGAAAGCCTGAGCGATGGTGAAAACCTGCTCGTCATCCGCTTTGACGCCGGCGAGGCCGATGGCTGGGAGATTGATCTGAGGGCGAGCCGCCTGCGCATCACGGCCATGCCCGGCTCCGGCCATGACTCCCTTGCCTCTCTCGAAACCGCGCTGGCGGCGCATTTTGCCGCCCCCCGCCGGGTGCATATCGATGCCAGCGGCGCAGGACGCGACCAGCTCGCCGTAGAGGCCCTCACCGCTCAGGGTCTTGCCCTGCGCATGGGCGAAGCGCCGGTTCTGGTGGGCCGCGCAGATGCCGCAGAGCTGGTGGTGCGTGCCGGTATTGATCCGCTATCGCCCGGTGCCTCCATCTCGCTGGCCGATCCGTTCACGCTGCGCCTTGCCGGCTCTGACGCCACTAATGTCGCCGCCGCCGCGCGCATGTTCGCCGCGCGCAGCCTTGCCGGGACCGATGCGCGCATGACGCCTGCGACAGCTCTGAGCGCGCCGCAACTGGTGCGCGTGCGGGACCGGGAGCGGCCCAATGCCGCCGGGCTGCAGGCGCTCGCCGAAGCGGGCGCGCCCTTCTCGCGCGAACGCGGCGGACGTGCGGCCAT
>CAZCEG010000347.1:0-2896 GCA_964497275.1 uncultured Oceanicaulis sp. | reverse complement strand
GAGCCGTACCGAGGGCAGCAGCACAACGAACTACCTGTTCGACGCGGCGCACCAGCTGAAGGAGATCCAGGGCGGCGCCAGCGGGCGGCTGGTGTACGACCGCAACGGGAATCTGAAGAAGTACTGCAGCGGCGGCGCCAGCGGCTCGGAAAGTGACTGCACCGGTACGGATGTGCTCACGCTGGCCTGGGACGGGCTGAACCAGCTCATCGAGGCCAGCCGGGCGGGCAGCACGGAAACCTACGGCTACGACGACAGCGGGCGGCGCATCCGCAAGAGCGCGGGCGGCAGCAGCACGCACTACCAGTACGACGGCCCGGACATTCTGGCGGAGTACAACAATCAGGCGGGTGTACCAAGCGCCCTGTACGTGCACGGCGCGGGCATGGACGAACCGCTGATGCGGCTGACTGGAGATGTTGGCTCCCCGCAGGCGCAGGTGGCGTACTACGCGCAGGACGGCGTGGGTTCCGTGGTGGCGACCTTCGGCGAGCCCGAAGCGTCGGTGAATCTGGCGCGCGAAGCCGGCGTGAGCATCGCGCAAGGGGCCGGCGGCGCGTACACCGTGGGCGGTGTAACGAGCAACCCTGCCACGCTGAACAACGGCGAGACGAGAGCCAGCGGCGGGCACTGGACGGTGACATCGGGGCGCACGCTGGACATCCAGCTCGCCGGCAGCCGCAGCGTGAGCGAAGTGGTGCTGATCGGCAACCCAGGCACGGTCGATGACGCTGCACCGAGCGAAACAAGCACGTGGGCGTCTAACAGTCAGTTCGACACCTCGACCTACACGGTGCAGACGTGGTCGGGCAGTGCATGGCAGACGGTGGCCAGTCGCAGCGGCAACACGAAACATATCGTGCGGCTGGCCTTTGCACCCGTGACGACGGATCGGATACGGGTGATTCCGGTCGATGACGCGAGCAACGGGCAGACCGCGAACGACAATCTGGTGAGCCTGACGGAAATCGAAGTGCGCTCGCCCGCCGGCGCTGGCCAGATACGCACCCAGCGCTTCGACGCCTGGGGCCGGCTGGAACAGGCGGCGGGATCGGTACCTACCTACGGCTACACCGGCCGCGAGCCGGATGCGACGGGGCTGATTCACTACCGGGCGCGCTACTACCACCCGGAGCTGGGCCGGTTCGTGAGCCGCGACCCGCTGGGTCTTGCGGCGGGGATCAACCCGTACGCCTACGCGGGCGGCAATCCGGTGCTGTTCAATGATCCGGACGGGTTGATGGCGAGGTTGGCGTGGAATGCGGCGTCAGGCTACTGGGCAGAAAACAACGTTGGCATACGTCTGGGCGGTGCCATGCAGGCGGCCAATGGTGTGGGTGAGTTTGCGCTCGGTGGCGCGATCGGTATCGGGGCGGGTTGGACGGGTGTCGGCGGAGTGGTCGGCGGCGGTTTGATGGTGCTGGGAGCGGATCAGGCGAGCGCAGGCTTCCAGACGCTGGTCAGTGGAAGATCGACACCGTCCTTGGTGAATCAGGGCTTCCAGGCAGCGGGCGCGTCACCGACACAGGCCGCGTGGGGCGAAGCCTTCGTCAATATCGGTGCCTCGGCAGGGGCATCGGGGCTGGTGCAAGGTGGCCGCTCGTTTGTGCAGGCGGCCGGGGTGGCGGATGATGTGTTTGCGGCAAATGCCGAAGTAACTGTCTATCGCGTCTTCGGCGGAGACGCACGGGCACAAGGGTTCTCGTGGACAACCAAAGACCCTCGAACGGTTAGCAACTTCAGGGATGCGGCGGGTCTGCCATCCGGTGGGCCGAGTGGCGCGACGAATACAGCGGATTTTTTGATCAAGGGTCGAGCGAACGCTTCAGACGTCATCAAGTCAAGATCAGCGCTTCCACTTGATGGAAACAAGGGTGGTCTCCCCGAACTAATCATCGATCCTAAGAACGTCAGGATTACTGATTTCTCAGTTCTCAAGCCTTAGGTCTGGCCTATGGAAAACAATTACTCCGGTATGACAGTAAATGAACGCCTCTACGTGAGTGGGTTGATGGATGCGTTTGATAGGGCCGTTGAAGAGCGAGACATAGAAAGAGTTCGCAGCATCTTGAGCAATGTTGAACTGACTGAAGAGTCCATCAGACCAATCCTGGAGAAGCTGGGGCTGCTACCTTAGGTGCCGAGTCCCGGATGATTACTAACTGACTTCTGAAACAGTTGCTGCGATCGAGGGACGCAGCAACATCCCCCACCCTCGCTCGTCCTGCCTCGTTGCCACCGCTCTTTCACAACCCGAACCCACCTGACCAGCCGCACTGGCAGAACGATCGTGTATGGCTGGACGCCGGGCGGTCGGCTTTCGAGCATCGCGCTGGGCAGAGAAGGGAACAGCACACAGGCTTCTCCGCTGTGGCGCTTCCAGTACGACGGCACCGGCCGGCTCACCGGCATCAGTGCGCCCAACGGTCAGACGGTTGCGATGTCGCTGGACGCCACAGGCCGCCTTACAGAAAAAGTCTGGCCGGACGGCGCACGCAGCAGCTACGCCTGGCACCCGGAAGGCAGCCTCGCGTCGGTCACGCATGCGGCGGGCAGCCGGGTGCTGTTCGCACAGAGCTTCGGTTTCGACGCCTGGGGCAACCGCAGCAGCTCAAGCGAGACGCATGACCAGACGAGCGTCACGCGCAGCTACACGTATGACACGCGCGACCGTCTCAGGAGCGAAACCACGAACGGTGTCACGCGCAGCGATGGCTTCGACGTGTTCGGCAACCGGACGAGCAGAGCCGAAGGCGGGGTTACGACGAACTACCTGTTCGACGCGGCGCACCAGTTGAAGGACATCCAGGGCGGCGCCAGCGGTCGGCTGGTGTACGACCGCAACGGGAATCTCAAGAAGTACTGCAGCGGCAGCGCCAGTGGCACGGACAGCGAC
>CAZCEG010000346.1:0-2910 GCA_964497275.1 uncultured Oceanicaulis sp. | reverse complement strand
GGCCGCGTGGTGGCCAGCGGCCACCAGCATGCCTTCCAGACCGGCAACCCGAAAGTGTTCGCCGGCGGCGACATGGTGCGGGGCTCCGACCTGGTGGTGACGGCGATCAACGAGGGCCGCCTGGCGGCTCAGGGTATCTTGAAATACTTGGGGCTAAATTAAGCCCATGCACAGCCAGCGCTTCGGGCGGGAAATCGTACTCACCGAGCACGCCAGAAAGCGCATGACCGAGCGAGACATTTCATCGGACACGTTGCAAGAATTGCTGGAAACCGGTGAAGTACGCTACAAGGACGAAACGCGCCTTTGGGTTGCCAAAAGCTTTCCCGACCGGCGGGACAACATGTTGTGCGTGGCGGCGGTAGCGGAGAAAACGCTGATCGTCAAAACAGTGATGCATCATTTCGCATGGGAAGAGACGCCATGAAGACGACCTACTACCCTCAAGACGACATCCTCGAAATGCGCTTCAACGACAAAGCCATCGTGCGTGAGGCCTCCCAGGACTGGAATATCAACGTTAGCTATGCAGCGGACGGGAGTATCGTGGAAATGGTGATTCTGGATGCGGTGAAGTGCGGGTTCATGCCGTTTGAGAGCGGGGAGCGAAAAGCCGCTTAAACAAGCCTCCTCCTTCGCGAAAACCGGGGTAAGCAGAGATTGGTAGCTCCACCCACCTCGTAAAGGACTAGGGGCTATCCGACAACAGATTACTTTCTTTGGAATCGCTAAGGGCATGTCTCATCTTGAGTCGCTGATTGCCGAATACCTCGACTGGAAGGGATATATTGTTAAAAGAAATCTAAGAGTTGGCCGGCTACCGCACGGCGGATGGCAGATGGAACTCGACATCGTTGCCTATCACCCCCATTCTGGAGATTTAGTGCATTACGAACCGTCTATTGATGCGCATAGCTGGGAAACAAGGGAGAAACGATACAAGAAGAAGTTCGAGTCTGGCCGTGAGCTTATTCTTTCCGAAGTATTTTCCTGGCTCCCCAAAGATACAAAAATACGCCAACTTGCCGTGTTTATTTCCCACCCAAAGGGTCGCAACACTATCGGCGGGGGCATGGTTGTTTCTGTTGACGAATTGATGGCCGAGATAAGGGCTGAAGTAATAAATAACGGCATCATGTCGAAAAATGCCATTCCCGAACTGTATCCTTTGCTTCGCACCATCCAGCTTACCCATCGTGGCTACATGAAAGCACTCTAAAATCCATGACCAAACTCAAGAACGACACCTTCCTGCGCGCCCTGCTGCGCCAGCCCACCGACTACACGCCCCTGTGGATGATGCGCCAGGCGGGCCGCTACCTGCCGGAATACAACGAGACCCGCGCCCGGGCCGGGGATTTCCTCAGCCTGTGCAAGAATCCCGACCTGGCCACCGAGGTGACCCTCCAGCCCCTGGCCCGTTTTCCCCTCGATGCGGCGATCCTGTTCTCCGACATCCTCACCATTCCCGACGCCATGGGGCTCGGGCTGTACTTCGCCGAGGGCGAGGGCCCCAAGCTGGAGCGGCCGTTGCGCGACGAGTGGGAAGTGCGGGACCTGACGGTGCCGGACCCCGAGGATCACCTGGGCTATGTGCTGCAGGCGGTCTCCCAGATCCGCAAGGCGCTGGACGGCGAGGTGCCGCTGATCGGCTTCTCCGGCAGCCCGTTCACGCTGGCGTGCTACATGATCGAGGGCGGCGGCAGCGACGATTACCTCGCCACCCGCACCATGCTGTACCGCCGGCCGGATCTGCTGCACCAGATCCTGGAGAAGAACGCCGCTGCGGTGAGCGCTTACCTCAATGCCCAGATCGCCCATGGCGCCCAGGCGGTGATGCTGTTCGACACCTGGGGCGGCATGCTCTCCCACGCCGCGTTCCACGAGTTCTCGCTGCCCTACCTGCAGCGCGTGGTGAGCGAGCTGACGCGCGAGCGCGACGGCCGCCGCGTGCCGTCCATCGTCTTCACCAAGGGCGGCGGGCTGTGGCTGGAGAGCATGGCGGAGATCGGCTGCGACGCCCTGGGCGTCGACTGGTCGGTGGATATTGGCGCGGCGCGCCGCCGGGTGGGCGAGCGCGTGGCGCTGCAGGGCAACCTGGATCCCATGGTGCTGATGAGCACGCCCGAGACGGTTAAGGCGGAAGCGGCCAAGGTGCTGCAGAGCTTCGGCTCGGGCAGTGGCCACGTCTTCAACCTGGGCCACGGCGTCTCGCAGCATACGCCGCCGGAGAATGTGGCGGCGCTGGTGGACGCCGTCCACGAGCTCAGCCGGGCATTTCACTAGGTGTTGCCGGCACCGGTTCAGAAACCGGATCGCCATTGCCGCGCAAGGAGTTGTTAACACGCCCAAAACGTGCTCCTAGGCCGGCAGCAGCATTGCCCATCACTCGTTATGCGCCGTCTAATCCTATGATTGGCTGGGACTATGGGTCAGTCCCGCGGGACTGTGAGTGAGCGCTCCCCCATGTCGCTGACGCAGCGCAGCAAAACTGTCAACAGAATTATCCACAGACGCAAACCGACGGTCCGATTTCGTCTGGGGGCATCAACCGGCCGGGGATGATGCGCATCGCCCGGGTCGCCATCGACGTGCCGCTGGACCACCTGTTCGACTACCGGGTGCCCGACGGCATGGACCTGGCGGTGGGGGAGCGGGTGCGGGACCCGTTCGGGCGCGGCAGCGCGGTGGGCTTCGTGCTGGCGCTGGCAGCGAACGCCGAGGTGCCGGCGGAGCGCCTCAAGCCGGTCACCGCGCGGCTGGACGGCGGCGTCGTGCTGCCCGAAGCAGCGCTGGAGCTGGTGCGCTTCTGCCATGGCTATTATCACCAGCCCATCGGCCAGGTGGTGGCGACCGCGGTCCCCGGGGCGCTGCGCCACGCGCGGACGCTGCGCGAGCCCTCGCGCAGCG
>CAZCEG010000345.1:0-2930 GCA_964497275.1 uncultured Oceanicaulis sp. | reverse complement strand
GTTCTATTACCTCAATTTCCGGCTGATCTTTGACAAGCCGCCGAAATTCGACGCCGGGCCGGGCATCAGCGACGATCCCTTCTACGTCTTCCTGGAGAAGACCTGGATGCTTCACCAGATTCCCGTCGCGCTGATCCTGTTTGCGCTTGGCGGCTGGTCCTGGGTGGTGTGGGGCGTGATCGTGCGGGTGGCGGTCTGCTTCACCATGCACTGGTATATCGCCCACATCGCCCATCGCCGCGGGCATCAGGACTGGTATGTCGAGGACGCCGCCGTGCAGGGCTACAACATTGCGTGGCTGGCGATCCCGACCATGGGCGAAAGCTGGCATTGCAACCACCACGCCTTTCCGGCCTCTGCCCGGCACGGGCTTTATCCGGGCCAGATCGACTGGGGGTATGACTTCATCCGGGTGCTGGCATGGCTGGGTCTGGCAAAGAATATCCAGCTGCCCGTTAACCTGCCGCCCCGATCTGCGATCACACCGCTGACCGACCGGGCGCTGAGCATTGCAGCGCCGGGGCAGGCCGAACTCTCTGGCAAAAAATGTGAGGAGCGGTCTGCCGCTCAGTAATGTGGCGGCTTTTCCGCAGTGGCCGCGGGCAAGCCCGCCTCCAGCTCCGCAATCCGGCTGTCAGAGCGGTGGAGCTGGGCTTTCAGCCGCTCGATATCCCTCTGCTGCAGCGCCAGCGCCTCGGACAGATCATCAATCGCCCGCTGCTGCTGCGCGATATGGATTTCCAGCGCCTCGAGCCGGTCTGAGGACATGGGGGCTACTCCCACTCAATCGTTCCCGGTGGCTTGCTGGTCACGTCATAGACCACGCGGTTGACGCCGCGCACTTCATTGATGATGCGCGTGGCGACGCGGCCGAGGAAGTCGTGATCGAAGGGGAAATAGTCCGCCGTCATGCCGTCAACGCTCGTGACAGCGCGCAGGGCCAGCACGCTGTCATAGGTGCGCTCATCGCCCATCACGCCCACGGTGCGGACGGGCAGCAGCACCGCGAAGGCCTGCCAGATCACGTCATAAAGGCCGGCCTTCTTGATCTCCTCGATATAGATGCGGTCGGCGGCGCGCAGGATATCGGCCTTCTCCTTGCTGACCGCGCCTGGAATACGGATGCCAAGGCCCGGACCGGGGAAGGGATGGCGGCCGACAAAGGCTTCGGGCAGGCCAAGCTCGCGCCCCAGCGCCCTCACCTCGTCCTTGAAGAGCTCGCGAAGCGGCTCCACCAGCTTCATGTTCATGCGCGCGGGCAGGCCGCCGACATTATGGTGGGACTTGATGGTGACAGAGGGGCCGCCATCAAAGCTGACGCTCTCGATCACATCCGGATAGAGCGTGCCTTGCGCGAGGAAATCGGCGCCGCCAGCGAGCTTTGCCTTCTCCTCGAACACGTCGATGAAGAGCTTGCCGATGGTCTTGCGTTTCTTTTCCGGGTCGTCGATGCCGTCCAGAGCGGAGAGGAAACGCTCCCCCTCATCGGCGGCAACAAGCGGGATATTGTAGTGCTCGCGGAAGAGGGTGACGACCTCTTCGGCCTCGCCATGGCGCATCAGGCCGGTATCGACAAAGACGCACACCAGCTGATCGCCAATCGCCTCATGGATCAGCACGGCGGCAACGGCGGAGTCCACCCCGCCTGATAGCCCGCAGATCACCCGGCCCTTGCCTACCTGCTCACGGATGCGGGCAATCGCCTCATCCTTGAAGGCGGCCATGGTCCAGTCGCCCTTCATGCCTGCGATTGTGTGGGTGAAGTTCTTCAAAAGCAGCGCGCCGCGCGGCGTGTGAACCACTTCAGGGTGGAACTGCACGCCGTAGAACTGGCGCGCCTCATCCGCGATGGCCGCATAGGGCGCGCCGGAACTCGTCGCAATCGCGTGGAAGCCTTCGGGCACCGCGATCACGCGGTCGCCATGGCTCATCCATACGCGCTCATGATCGCCCACCTCGCCAAGGCCTTTGAGGAGCGGGCTTTCGGCCACAATCTGGATGTCCGCACGGCCAAACTCGCGGTGATCAGATGTCTCTACCCGCCCGCCAAGCTGCGCGCACATGGTCTGCTCTCCATAGCAGATGCCCAGCACCGGCACGCCGGCCTTGAAGATATAAGGGTCAGCCTTGGGGCTGTCCTCCCAGCTCGTCGAATGCGGGGAACCGGACAGGATGATGGCCTTGGGGCCATACTCCTTCACGAAATCCGCATTGGCGCGGTTATAGGGATGGACCTCGCAATAGACGCCGCTCTCGCGCAGGCGCCTTGCGATAAGCTGGGTCACCTGACTGCCGAAATCGACAATCAGGGCGCGTTCGTGTTCGGCTGCAGTGCTCATAGTGAGCGATTAGCCGAGATTCTTGCGCGTGGCGAGGGGGCGGGTGGAATCAGGCAATGATTCGTCCCGGCACGACCGTGCGCAGGTGGAACATCAGCTCTTCAACGCCGTCATCTATATCTTTCAACCTTATCAGGCGGCCAGACTTGGGCCTTATCCAGTAATAGCCCAGCAGCCCGGCACTACCGGCGGCCTCAATCTCCCTGAATTTTACGGCCCGCCTGCCAGCCAGCGGATGAGAGATTTCAATCTGCTCCTCATTCCACCTGATCTTCACGAAATAGATGCTGTAGAACTTCATCGCCATCACGGCACCGAAAAGCAGGACGAGAACTCCAACGGCAGGTAACAGCACCGCGTCCCACCCGCTCGGCCCTCGGTCAGCAATGAAAACGATCAGCAGAGCAAAAAGCCCGCCGATAATAGATGTGACGGAAAGCAGGCCATAGGCCCAGCCGAGATACTTTTCATATCTTGGTGGTCCTATCGCGTGCCAGCCCGCCCCGGCCGGCTCGACGTTTGAAAAGCCTTTGGGATTTCTGACAGTTATGAACAAAATGCCAAGCGCCGCCATGATGACCAGCGCCAACA
>CAZCEG010000344.1:317-2936 GCA_964497275.1 uncultured Oceanicaulis sp. | reverse complement strand
CCGCTGCAGCCGGTTGGCAAGACGCCCCACCGCGCCCTCAAGGCCCTTGAGGTGCTGGTCGAGCGTGCGGCGCAGGCGCGCCAGCTCATCCCCGTCGCACAGGGCATCCGCCCCGATCACCTCGTCATGGCGGGTGGTAAACACCTTGTAGGCATTGGGATCATCGCCCTTGGGCGGCGTCCAGTTGGGACGGGCCGCTTCCATGCTCTCGCCCGGCTCGTCATCGGCATCGATGCGGGTCTGGCTGTCCTCGGCGAAGGAGACATCCTCCTCATCAGCGGCGGTGCCGGACGCGTCGGAGCGCTCCTGACTGTCTTCGCCCTCGCTGCCATCCTCATTATCGCTATCGCCCTCGTCCTGAGGGTTTTCGAGGCCGGAGTCTTCGGTGTCCTGCTCCTCGTCCTCCTGCGCCTCATCGCCCAGCTCTTCGGCCAGATCGAGATCACGGATCACTTCGCGCAACGCCTTGGCAAAGGCCTGCTGATCGCCTGCCGTGCCGGCAAGCGTGTCGAGCGCCTCGCTGGCTGCGCCTTCGATGCTCTCGCGCCAGACCTGCATCACGCCGCGCGCGCTGTCAGGGACAGGCTTGCCGGTAATGCGTTCGCGCACCAGCATGGCGATGGCTTCCGGCAGCGGCGCGGACTGGCGGTCTTCGGAATGCTGGAACCCGGCGCGCGTATAGCGCTCCTCCAGCATGGCATCGATATTATCGCCCACCCCCTTCATCGCGCGCGCGCCCAGCGCCTCGCAGCGCGCCTGCTCGGCGGCTTCGAATATCTGACGGGCCTGACCGCCCGGTGGCAGGGCCTTGGCGTGGGTCCGGGCATCGTGCAGGGCATGACGCAGCGCTGCCGCATCCGCCTTGCCGCGCAGGCGCGCCGCTTCCAGCGATCCGGGCAGGGTGGACGGGTTGGGCAGGATCAGCTTGTTGCCAGACTGATGCACCGCCTCGCCGGAGAACTTCACTTCCAGCTCCCGGTCGCGCGCCATCGCCCGCGTCGCCGCGGTGAGGGCACGCTTGAACTGCTCGGCAGGAGGATGGGAGGCAGAACTCATGATCGTTAAACTAGTGGCGTCAACGCCTCAGGCGAAGGGGGAATGTGCGTAAACCCTGAAGGGCGGATTTCTGGACTTTCCGGGTAAACTTGGCTAAGTTAGCTAAGTTTAGTTAGCCAAGCGAGGGCTGGGCCATGAAATACGTGACGATACATGAGGCCAAAACCCAGCTTTCCCGCCTGATCCGCCAGATCGAGGCGGGCGAAGAGATTGTCATCCGCCGTGGCAAGGAGCCGGTCGCGCGCCTGATCGCTGAAAAGCCGGTCACGAAGCCGAAACGCCAGCCCGGCCAATGGGCCGACCTGCGCCTCAGCCCGGAGGAGATCGAGTTGCTGACGACCCCCATGACCAAGGAAGAGATCGCCGAGTTCGAGGGTGAGTTGATCACGGATGAGGAAAGGCGCACGTGAGGCGGTTGTTGTGTGACACCAATGCCGCGATCTGGTGGTTTGCGGGCCTGCCGCGTCTCACCGATCAAGCCCGAACCGAAATTGAAAGTGCCGATTCAGTATTCCTGAGTCTGGCGAGTGTCTGGGAAATCAGCATCAAGATTGGCAAGTTCGGTCGAGGCAGATCGCCTGCCATGGACCGTCTAATGGACGCCCTGAGAGCCAATGGGTTTGAGGGCGGCTTTGAACTGCTGGCTCCCACCGCACACGACTACATCGATGCGGGACTGCTGCCACGGCATCACGGAGACCCGTTCGACAGGTTGCTGATCGCGCAGGCGAGAAACGGCGACATGCCGATCGTCAGTTCAGACGGGGCCTTTGACGCCTATGGCGTAACCCGCATCTGGTAACGTCAAGCCGCCCGGCCTGGCACGTTTCCAGCCTTCACCGGGCTTTCAGGCAGGGTCTCGCCGAAAACACGCTGGTAGAACTCGGCGACGATGGGCCGCTCCAGCTCATCGCACTTGTTGATGAAGGTCAGGCGGAAGGCCGTGCCGACATCGCCGAAAATCGCTGCGTTCTCCGCCCAGGTCAGCACGGTGCGCGGGCTCATCACGGTGGAAAGATCGCCATTGATGAAGGCCTCGCGGGTCAGGTCTGCCACCTTCACCATGTCGGCGATCCGGGCCTTGCCTTCGGCGCTCTTGCCAAAATCGCCGAGCTTGGCCTCCACGATGGCACGCTCGGTTTCGGTCGGCAGATAGTTCAGCGTGACCACCAGCGACCAGCGGTCCATCTGGCCCTGATTGATCTGCTGCGTACCGTGATAGAGGCCTGTCGTATCACCCAGCCCGACCGTATTGGTGGTGGCAAACAGGCGGAAATGCGGGTGCGGGCGGATGACGCGCGTCTGGTCGAGAAGGGTCAGCGAGCCGGAGGCCTCCAGCACGCGCTGGATGACGAACATCACGTCCGGGCGGCCTGCATCATATTCATCGAAGAGAAGCGCCACAGGGCGCTGTACGGCCCAGGGCAGGATGCCTTCCTGGAACTCGGTCACCTGCTGGCCGTCGCGCAGCACGATGGCGTCCTTGCCGACCATGTCGATACGGCTGACATGGCTGTCGAGATTGACCCGGATCATCGGCCAGTTCAGGCGCGCTGCCACCTG
>CAZCEG010000344.1:0-307 GCA_964497275.1 uncultured Oceanicaulis sp. | reverse complement strand
CCGTGATAGCCCTGCACCATCACGCGGCGATTGAACGCAAAGCCCGCCAGAATGGCGCGCGTGGTCGGCTGGTCGAACACATAGGTCGGATCAATCGCCGGCACGTGCTCGTCACGCCATGAAAAGGCGGGGACCTCAAAGCCGGGATCAAACCCGAACAGGGCCTTGCAATCAGCTTTGGTATCCGGCTTGGCGGCGATCAGCGTGTCGGTCATGGCGGTCCGGTCTATGGTGAAAATGAATGATCGGGTCGGTTAACTAGCGCGCATGTGCAGCATTGGCCAGCGGGGGGCCTGAGGGCAAGGCC
>CAZCEG010000343.1:0-2937 GCA_964497275.1 uncultured Oceanicaulis sp. | reverse complement strand
GTCCATCGAGCGCCGCCGCGTCCGAAAGGATGAGGGGAAAAGCACACTAAAGCCCTCATCCTGAGGAGCCACGAAGTGGCGTCTCGAAGGACGCGGGCTAACCCCCAATCGCCCGCGCAAACAGGGCCGGATCGACATTGCCGCCCGTGGCGACGACAACCGTCGTTCTGCCCTTCGCATCGATCTTGCCCGACAGCACGGCTGCTAGCGCACACGCCCCGCCGGGCTCGATCACGAGCTTCATGTGCCGCCAGGCAAACGCGACCGCTTCGAGCGCTTCCTCATCGCTGACAACGCCGATGCCTTTCAGGCGGGGCTGGTTGATCGGGAAGGTCAGCTCGCCGGGCGCGTGGGACAGTAGGGCGTCCTGAACCGAGCCTGCGGTGCGGGTATTGCTCTCGCGCCTGCCGGAGATGAGCGAGCGGGCATGGTCATCAAAGCCTTCGGGCTCTGCGCCATAAACGGCAATGCTCGGCGCTTTTTGCGCGAGCGCGAGATTGATCCCGGCAATCAGCCCGCCGCCGCCAACGCAGCCGACAAGCTGGTCGGCGGTCTCGCCCAGCTCTTCCAGCTGCTGCGCGATCTCAAGCCCGCACGTGCCCTGCCCGGCGATGACGCCGAAATGATCAAAGGACGGGATCAGAGTCGCGCCGGTCTCCTCGCACAGGCGCTGAGAGATGGCCTCGCGGCTTTCGCGCGCGCGGTCAAACGTCACGCGGCGCGCGCCGCGAGATTCCACGCCTTCCGCCTTGATGGCCGGCGCATCGGCCGGCATCACGATGGTCGCCGGCATGTTCAAGAGCCGCGCAGCTTCGGCCACGCCTTGCGCATGATTGCCGGAGGAAAAGGCGACAACGCCCCTGGCCCTGTCCGCCTCCGGGATCATCGCCAGCGCGTTATAGGCGCCCCTGAACTTGAACGAGCCGGTGCGCTGCAGCGTCTCCGCCTTGATCAGCACGTGGCCGCCAACGGCTTCGTCCAGCGCAGGGCTCCACAGCAAGGGGGTTCTGACCGCTAGTCCCCGGAGGCGCGCGGCGGCGGCCACCACATCGTCAAATACCGGCAATTGCATGAAGCGCTCTCCCTCACCCGCTCGCGGCTTATCCCACGCCTGCCAGCCATGCGGAAGTATTGTGCAAAAGGTATTGCATCGCAGCGCGGGCCCGCCTTTGATAGCGCCAACTTCAAAACAGGGGCTCTGGCGCGGGATCGAAGCCAGACAAACCGGACATCCAAAGGGAGGACGACGCCGATGTTGCGTGGGCAAATGATGAATCGCCAGCTGATGATCTCTGGCATACTCAAACATGCGGCCGATAATCATGGCGGTCGCGAAATCGTCAGCCGCCTGCCCGATACCGGCGCAATTCACCGCTATGGCTGGAAGGATTGCCACGCACGCGCGCAGCGCCTCGCCAACGCCCTGACCGGCCCGATGAAGGTGAAAACCGGCGACCGCATCTCCACCATCGCGTGGAACACGCATCGCCATCTGGAGCTTTATTACGCCGTGTCCGGCGTCGGCGCGGTGGTGCACACCGTCAATCCGCGTCTTGCGCCAGACCAGATCGCCTGGATGCTCGATCACGCCAAGGCCAAGCACGTCTTCTTCGACGTGCAGTTTGCCCCGATCATCGATGCCATCGCCAAAAAGTGCAAAACGGTCAAACGCTTCGTGGTACTGACCGATGCAGCCCACGCCCCGAAAATGGCGACCAAGGTCGATGCCTACGAGGCCCTGATTGGTGCCGAAGAGCCGCATTATGACTGGCCGGAGTTCGACGAGAATGCGGCTGCGGGCCTGTGCTACACCTCCGGCACGACGGGCGATCCCAAGGGCGCGCTCTACTCCCACCGCTCCACCGTGCTCCATGCCATGGCCTGCCTTGGTCAGGACGTGCTGGGCGTCGGCTCGCGCGGCACGATCCTGCCTGTGGTGCCGATGTTCCACGTCAATGCGTGGGGCGTGCCGTACGCAACGGCGATGGGCGGCGGCAAGCTGGTGATGCCGGGCGCGCAGCTCGACGGCAAATCGCTGCAGGAGCTGATCGATCAGGAACAGGTGACGCAGGTGCTCGGCGTGCCGACCGTCTGGCTCGGCCTGCTGCAATATCTTCGCGAGAGCGGCAAGCGCATCGACAGCGTGGAGAACGTGCTGATGGGTGGCTCTGCCATGCCGGAAGCGCTGCTGCGCGCCTATCAGGACGAATATGGCGTCGACATGCAGCAGGGCTGGGGCATGACCGAGATGAGCCCGCTGGGCACGGTCGGCAAGCTGCTGCCCAAGCACGACAAGCTGTCTGACGACGAAAAGATCAAGATCAAGCTGAAACAGGGCCGACTGATCTATGGCGTGGAAATGCGCGCCGTAGACGATGATGGCAATGTGCTGCCGCGTGACGGCCAGTCGTCGGGCCATATTCAGGTGCGCGGGCCCTGGATAATCGATGCCTATTTCCGCGGTGCAGGCGCAGAGGCCTTCACCGATGATGGCTGGTTCCGCACCGGCGATGTCGGCTATCTCGACGAAGATGGCTACATGACCATCACCGACCGCTCCAAGGACGTGATCAAGTCCGGCGGCGAGTGGATCAGCTCCATCGATCTGGAAAACGTGGCCATGGGCCATCCTGACGTGCTGATGGCCGCCGCTGTCGGCATGCCGCACATCAAGTGGCAGGAGCGCCCGCTGCTGGTCATCCAGGCCAAGCCAAACACCAGCCCCACAGCGGACTCCATACGCGAATTCCTCGCCGAGCGCGTGCCCAAATGGTGGATTCCCGATGGCATCGAGTTCATTGACCAGATGCCTATCGGCCCGACGGGCAAGATCCTGAAAACCAAGCTGCGCGAAATCTACAAGGACTACAAATTCCCTGATGAGGGGTAGGCCTCGTCTCAGCGAGCTGGTGCAATCGCCAGTCGCCGGTGTCCTCC
>CAZCEG010000342.1:0-2946 GCA_964497275.1 uncultured Oceanicaulis sp. | reverse complement strand
GAGACAGCACCCTCAGGACCGGATCCGGATCATGCCGGCGTCGGGATGGAGCAAAGGCGCGCGGTGGCGCCCGCCTTGGTTCTCTCCCTGCCTGCTGGCCCCTGATGGATGTCCGCCATCATCCTTTGAGATGGCGCTTGCTTGAAGGAATGAGACCATGACCGTAGCTCATCTTATCGCCTGCGGGGCACTCGCCGGGCTTCTCGCCGCCGGGAACACACATGCATCGGCCGAGCCTGCGGCAAGTGCCGCGCTGGACGATGGCGCACTGCACGCCTTGCTTGTTGCCAATGGCGACGAGCTGGTCCCGACAGACTGGACTACCGGTGAACCGGTCTCCGACCTGTCTATGAGCTATTGGGTGCTGCCCCAACTTGATGTGGAGGAAGCACGTTCGGCTAGCTGCACCCCTCTGCCGGAACCGTCCAGCGCCTATGATTGCACGTTGAGCTTCACGGCACAGCCGGGGGAGCGAAACAGACGGCCCGTGACCGCATTTTTCCGCTTTGACGTGCAAGAGGGCGATGATGGGGAACTCGTCCTGCTCAGGCCCAATGTGCGCTGGGCGGTGACCGGCTGACGCCGCTGACCGCCATCGAGCACCTCATGCCCCGCAATACGGAAAGCCACCCATGAACAAGCCCGTCAGCCAGTCCGAATTTCCCACCCCCACCGTCACCACAGGGCCGCTGGCCGGTTCGCGCAGGGTGTATTCGCACCCTCAAGACGCGCCGCATCTCAACGTGCCGCATCGCGAGGTGGAGCTGCACCCGACGGCGATGGAGCCGCCGGTGCGCGTCTATGACTGCTCCGGCCCCTATACCGATCCTGCGGCCAGCATCGATGTGGAAAAGGGCCTGCCCCGCACCCGCACCGCGTGGGTGAAGGCACGCGGGCATGTGGAGGAATATGAGGGCCGCCCGCTCTCCCCGCTCGATAATGGCGGGGCGACGGGCAAGTATCTCGCGCGCGCCTTCCCTGTGCGTCACACGCCCCTTCGCGGCACCGGCACAGGCCCCGTCACGCAGATGGAGTTTGCTAAGCGAGGCATCATCACCGAGGAGATGATTTACGCCGCCGAGCGCGAGAATCTCGGCCGGGCTGCCGCGCTTTCGGGTGCCGCTGAACGCCATGCCGATGGGGAGAGCTTTGGCGCGGAGGTGCCGCAGTTCGTGACGCCGGAATTTGTGCGCAGCGAGATCGCGCGCGGCCGGGCGATCATCCCGGCGAACATCAACCATGGCGAGCTGGAGCCCATGGTGATCGGGCGGAACTTCCTGGTGAAGATCAACGCCAATATCGGCAATTCCGCCGTCGCGTCTTCCGTGGAGGAAGAGGTGGACAAGATGGTCTGGGCCATCCGCTGGGGCGCGGACACGGTGATGGACCTCTCCACGGGCAAGAACATCCACAACACGCGCGAATGGATCTTGCGCAACTCTCCCGTCCCCATCGGCACGGTGCCGATCTATCAGGCCCTCGAAAAGGTGGGCGGCATCGCCGAGGACCTCAATTTCGATATCTTCGCCGACACCCTCATCGAGCAGGCCGAGCAGGGCGTGGACTATTTCACCATCCATGCCGGGGTGCGCCTTCCTTACGTGCCGCTGACCGCCAATCGTGTGACGGGCATTGTCAGCCGCGGTGGCTCGATCATGGCCAAGTGGTGCCTTGCCCACCACAAGGAGAGCTTCCTCTATGAGCGCTTTGACGAGATCTGCGAGATCATGCGCGCCTATGATGTGTCATTCAGCCTCGGTGACGGCCTGCGCCCCGGCTCCATCGCGGACGCCAATGACCGCGCGCAGTTTGCCGAGCTCGAAACGCTGGGCGAGCTGACAAAGCGCGCCTGGGCGCGCGGCTGTCAGGTGATGATCGAGGGGCCGGGCCATGTGCCCATGCACAAGATCAAGGTGAATATGGAAAAGCAGCTCGAAGTGTGCGGCGAGGCGCCCTTCTACACGCTCGGGCCGCTCACCACCGATATCGCGCCCGGCTATGACCACATCACCAGCGGCATTGGCGCAGCCATGATCGGCTGGTTCGGCACCGCCATGCTCTGCTATGTCACGCCGAAGGAGCACCTCGGCCTGCCAGACCGCAATGACGTGAAGACCGGCGTCATCACCTACAAGATTGCCGCCCACGCGGCCGATCTCGCCAAGGGCCATCCTGCGGCGAAGCTGCGCGATGATGCGCTAAGCCGCGCCCGCTTCGAGTTCCGCTGGGAGGACCAGTTCAACCTCAGTCTCGATCCCGATACCGCGCGCGATTTCCACGACCAGACCCTGCCCAAAGAGGCCCATAAGGTTGCCCATTTCTGCTCCATGTGCGGGCCGAAATTCTGCTCGATGAAGATCACGCAGGACATTCGCGACCAGTTCGGCACGGCGCGCGCGCCGAACGCCCCTCATCCTGAGGAGGCTTCGTCAGAAGCCGTCTCGAAGGAAGAGGCCGAGCAGGGCATGGCCGAGATGAGCGAGAAGTTCAAGGAGATGGGCGGCGAGATTTATCTGGAGAAGGAGTGAAACCCTGTCGCCACTCTAGTAGGCAATATAGTTCTTTTGTGACGCACTTTGTTCTTCCATGATATCATCAAATTCTCATGCCGATTCGGGCGGAGGATCGGTCAATGACCAGTAGAAAAAATCGATTAAAGTACGGCGCGTTCACCATCGATCAATCGACGAATGCATTAAATATTGATTCTTCATATTCTGGTGACGCGGCAAATATAAACGCTAATTGGGCTGTGCCGGACATCAAACCACTAAGATCCGGAGAACGCGGAATTATTTTGTCGAGCCCCGTCAAATATGAAGGCGCTTCACTCTCTACGTTGCCTTTCAATATGGCCGATATCAGGTATGCGACCCTATTTTTCGATAAAATTTGGGGCTGTCCCATATGTTCAGCTTCGTGAGTGTGGTTTGAGCCATTTTCGCA
>CAZCEG010000341.1:0-2947 GCA_964497275.1 uncultured Oceanicaulis sp. | reverse complement strand
CAAGAACAAGCCGAATGACTCAGCCGATGTGAACATGACGCCGATGCTCGACATCGTGTTCATCCTGCTGATCTTCTTCATCGTGACGGCGACCTTCCTCCAGGAAGAAGGCATCAACATGGTGCCGCCGCCCTCACCCGAAACCCCGCCTCAGGATGCCGCTCCGGTCATTCTGGTCCAGGTGACTGAAACCAATGCGGTGTTCGTCAACCAGGACCGGACCACGCCGGACCGGGTGATGGCCGCCGTTTCGCGCCTGCGCGCCGAGCAGCCCAACTCCGCCGTCCTGATCCAGCCTAATGATGACGCCCATCACGGCATCATCGTGAGCATCTGGGACGAGATGCGGGCCAATGGCATTCCGGTGTCGATCAATCGCGACCGCTCTGGCGGCGGGTCATAAAGAGGAGTTTTCGACATGGCACGCCGTCAAAGCCGCGTGAACACGGAGGAAGAAGATACCGAGCTGAACATGACGCCCATGCTGGACGTCGTCTTCATCCTGCTTATCTTCTTTATTGTCACGGCCGTGTTCGTGAAGGAGCCGGGGGTGGACGTGGAGCGTCCGCTTACGCAGACTCAGGACCCCGAACGCCCGACCATTCTTGTCGCGGTCACAGCCGATGACGAGATCTGGGTAAACCGTCAGGTTTACCAGATGAACCAGCTGCGCAACGTGCTGGAACAGCTGCGGCAGGAGAATCCCCGCGCCGAAGCCATGATCCAGGGCGATGCAGGCGCGCCGGTCGGCACAGTGCTGGATGTGCAGGAGCTGATGCAGCAGATGCAGATCCCTGTCACCGTTTCGACCCGCCCGCGCGGATAGGGAAACAGGAGCGATATCATGGCCAGTCTTGTGAGGCTTTTTGTGAGCGTGCCGCTTGCGGCAATCATCACCTTCCTTCTGTTCACGCTGATGCAGATCCTCATTTTTGAAGATACTGTGCGGCTAAACACCGAGACGGAGGATCTTCGCATTTCCATCGCCGAGCGCGTCGAGGAGATTGTCCGCGACCGCACCGTAACGGTGGATGATGTTGAACAGGTCGAGCCGCCGCCCCCGCCGCCGCAGATCGAGCGTCAGGCTGCGGATCAGCCGAATGAGAGCCTCTCCACGGTTGTTGGTGGCCTTCCGGAGTTTGATCGTCCCTCCCTTGGCGGTGACAATATCAGCTTCGACGTGTCCGACCGGGACGCTCAGCCGCTGGTTCGTCTCGAGCCCCAGTATCCGCCCCGCATGCTTGAGCGCGGTGTTGAGGGCACGTGCGATGTCCAGTTTGATGTGACGCCGGAAGGTAACCCGACGAATGTGCGCATCCTGCGGTGCTCCAATTCGGGGTTTGAATCCGCGTCCATCCGCGCTGTCGAACGCTGGCGTTACCAGCCTCGTGTTCAGGACGGCGTGGCCCAATGGCGCCGCGGCGTGCAGACGCAGTTCCAGTTCAGCATTTCCGGCTAGGCCTGAATTGCAATCGTGAGGCTTCGTATCATGCGGAGCGATCTCAGGAGTGAGACAATGAAAGTTCAGAGCCAGTCGCCCTTCGTGCGCGCTCTACTCGTGTCAGTAGTGAGTGCCTGCATCGGCCTTGCGGCGGTGACAGCAGATGCCGAAGCGCAGCGCCGTAACCAGCAGGAGCAGGAGCAGAACGACGAGAACCGCACCTTCTCCACCGCGATTGGCGAGCTGGTGCTGCGGGCTCAGGAGCAGCTGCAGGCGGACGACTTTGCAGGAGCCCGCCAGACGCTGACCCAGGCCTTGACGCGCAGTCCGTCGCCCTACGAATCCGGCGTGATTTACGCCCAGCGGGCCCGTGCAAACTGGGCGCTGGAGGATGCGGACGCAACCATCAGTGACTTCCGGGCGGCCATCAATTCTGGTGGTCTGAATGCCAACGAGATACGCGACATCCGGGTCAATGTCGGTCAGATCCTGATCAGCCTTGACCGGATCAATGAAGGTATCCGCGAGCTGGAAACAGCGATTGCCGAAGGGGCCACGGTCAATACCGGTATGGCAAAGCTGCTGGCGATTGCCTATGCGCAGGCGGATCGCTTCCGCGATGGCCTTCGCTATGCCGAGCAATGGTATGCGGCTACGCCGCGTCCGTCGTTGGGCGAATACAACATCATCCTGATCTACTATCAGCAGCTGGATCGCCCTGCGGACGAGCTGCGCGTCGTGCGCCAGCAAGTGGACCAGTATCCCCAAGAGCGCACCCCGTGGGCGAACCTTGTCAGCCTGCTGGCCCGCACCGATCAGGAAGAACAGGCGTTTGAAGCCAACAAGCTCATGTATCTCAACGGACTGTTCACCGAGAGCCAGGAGCTGGTGCGGCTGGCCCAGTATTACAGCTTCTATAACAACCCTTATCGCGGCGCACAGATTCTCGAGCGCGAGATGAATGCCGGCCGGGTTGAGAACACGGTGGATAATCTCACGCTTCTGTCGAACATGTGGCGTCAGGCTGCCGAGTTCGAACGGGCCTTGCCGGTGCTGCGCCGGATTTCCGAGGCGCGCGGCGACGGCCAGACCGCGCTTCAGCTTGCAGAGGCCTATTACCAGCTGAACCAGTGGGAACAGTCTGCACAGGCCTTCCAGACAGCCCTTAACCGGGGTGGCCTGCGCCAGCCGGGTGACGCATGGGTGCTGCTGGGTACGGCACGTTTCAACCTGAATGATAATCAGGGGGCCCTGGCGGCGTTCCGCGAAGGCGCACGCTTCCCGTCCTCGCGCAACCAGGCCAATGGCTGGATCCGCTTCGTGAACGGTCAGATCGAAGGCGTGGCACGCCGCGCGCAACAGCGTGAGCAGGTGCAGATCGATGAATGCCGCCTGACGATCGAAGCTGAACTGCGCATCGCCACCGTTGTCGGCGAAGCGGATGAAGATGGCCGCGTGCGCATCACCATCCCGGAGCGCTGTCAGGGTTATTTCAACGAGTATGGC
>CAZCEG010000340.1:1487-2959 GCA_964497275.1 uncultured Oceanicaulis sp. | reverse complement strand
CGGTCAGCATGTTGGTGGAGTCTTCCGTGACGAAGATCAAGTCCGCCCCGCCCAGAAATGCGAAATACGGGTTTGGCCCGTCGCCCTCATGCAGCCATACGGAAGGATCGCCCGCAAAGGCCTCCAGAAGCGCCGCTGAGAGCCGTTCCGGGGTGCGCCGTGATGTGGTGATCATCAGCCCGAGACCGCGCTCCTGCAGGCCTCTGAGCAGCGCTATGAGCGCATCGCCAATTTCGGGCGTCAGATGATGATGTCTGGAGTCTCCGCCGATCAGCACTGCCGCGCTGGGGCTGGGCAGGGCCGCGATTTTGCCGGCAAAGGCGCGCTCGGCCTCATCGAGGCGTTCGCGGGTCACCCTGTTGGTGGAGCCGATGATGGAGACGCCGTTCCGGGCGCGCATCCGGTCATGTTCGGGCGCGATGATCAGATCAAAGCGGTGATGGGCCGTCTTCGGGTCCTGCACATAGACGAACAGGGCTTCGGGGAAGGACCGGCGATGCTCGGAGGCGGCGCGCACGGCGGCCATGCCGCAGCCGATCCAGATATCGGGCGCGATTGGGCCGGGATCAGGCAGCGCGCCGGAGCGCGGCACCTGAACGGGGAGAATACGCAAGGGAATATGCCGCGACAGGGCTTCTGCTAGGCCCAGCGCCTGGTTTTCCATCCCGCGCCTGCCGTCGGTGACGACGAAGCAGGCGCGTTCAGGGGAGGGGGCGGGGCCGGTGCTGCCGCGCGGCCCGGCCATGCCTATTTCCATTCCACTTTGAGGATTTCGTAGGTCTTCAGGCCGCCGGGCGCATTGACCTCGACGACATCGCCCGTTTCCTTGTTGATCAGGGCGCGCGCAATGGGAGAGGACACGGAAATCTTGCCGGATTTCACGTCCGCCTCGTCATCGCCGACGATCTTGTAGGTGGCCTCGGTTTCGGTGTCCTCGTCGACCACGGTGACCGTGGCGCCGAACTTCACCTGTTCGCCGGACATGCGTGACACATCAATGATCTGCGCGCGGGCAAGCTTGTCCTCGAGCTCGACGACCCGGCCTTCAATCCAGCTCTGGCGTTCCTTGGCCGCGTGATATTCCGCGTTCTCCGACAGATCGCCATGGTCGCGCGCTTCGGAGATCGCCTGGATCACTGCCGGGCGCTCAACCGATTTGAGATGCTTCAATTCTTCGTCGAGGGCCCGGTGACCCTCGGCGGTCATAGGGATTTTTTGCATAGGGAAGGACTCGTTTCTCGTTACGCCTGCGAGCGTAAGACCCAAATGATCCCGCTATCAAGCGTTCTGTGCGTTCCTTGATGGACGCTTTAATAACGATAGGATTGCAAAGCCCGCGGTTCAAGCTCTCCTGCATCGATGGCTGCGATGGCCTTTACGGCCGCGCGGCTGGCCGATGCCGTAGTGTAGCAGGGAATTTTCAGCTCCAGCGCGGTGCGGCGGATCGAATAGCTGTCGATCTGGCTCTGGCG
>CAZCEG010000340.1:0-1477 GCA_964497275.1 uncultured Oceanicaulis sp. | reverse complement strand
GGCCCTCGGTCGTGTTGAAGATCAGCTGGACCTCGCCATTCTTGATGGCGTCCACGATATGCGGGCGGCCTTCAAACACCTTGTTGATCCGGGTGACCGGCACGCCGGCATCGGCCAGCGTCTTGGCCGTGCCGCCGGTGGCAAGGATGGAAAGCCCCAGCTCGGTCAGCTGGCGGCAGGGCTCGATCATCTGCGCCTTGTCGGATTCTTTCAGCGATACGAAGACGGTGCCGGAGCGAGGCAGGCGCACCCCTGCGCCCAGCTGCGCCTTGGCGAAGGCGGCTTCAAAGCGCATGTCGATACCCATCACTTCGCCGGTGGAGCGCATTTCCGGACCCAGCACAGGGTCAACGCCCGGGAAGCGGGCAAATGGCATCACCGCTTCTTTCACGGCGACGTGCTCGGGCGTGTCGTTCCAGACCTTGAAGCTGGAAAGCTTCTCGCCTGCCATCACCTTGGCGGCGATGGCGGCAACGGGCGCGCCTATGGCCTTGGCGACGAAAGGCACGGTGCGGCTGGCGCGCGGATTGACCTCCAGCACGAAGATCTCGCCGTCCTTCACCGCGTACTGCACGTTCATCAGGCCCTTGACGCCAATGGCCTTGGCGAGGGCAACAGTTTCGGCGCGCAGCTCGGCAATGGTCTCTGCAGAAAGCGAATGCGGCGGGATCGAGCAGGCGCTGTCACCAGAGTGAACGCCTGCTTCCTCGATATGCTCCATCACGCCTGCAATGCGCACCTCGGCGCCATCGCACACGGCATCGACATCGACTTCCGAGGCGTCAGTCAGATAACGGTCCAGAAGGAGTGGGCTGTCGCCAGAGACGTGGACGGCGGCGCGGATATAGCGCTCAAGGCTTTCCTGATCGCGCACGATCTCCATGGCCCGGCCACCGAGCACGAAGGAGGGGCGAAGGACGAGCGGGAAGCCGAGCGCCTTCGCGCTTTCAAGTGCTTCCGCCTCTGAACGCACGATGGCGTTGGGCGGCTGGCGCAGGCCCAGCCGGTCGAGCAGCGCCTTGAAGCGCTCGCGGTCTTCCGCCAGATCGATCGCGTCGGGGCTGGTGCCAAGGATCGGAATGCCAGCTTTTTCAAGGGCGCTTGCAAGCTTTAGCGGGGTCTGCCCGCCATACTGCACGACGACGCCCAGAAGCGTGCCATTGGCGCGCTCGGTCTCGATCAGCTCCAGCACGTCCTCATCGGTCAGCGGCTCGAAATAGAGCCGGTCTGCCGTGTCGTAATCGGTGGAGACGGTTTCCGGGTTGCAGTTCACCATGATGGACTCAATGCCCATCTCGGCGAACGCAAAGGCGGCGTGGCAGCAGCAATAGTCAAACTCGATGCCCTGACCGATCCGGTTCGGGCCGCCGCCAAGGATGATCGCCTTTTTCGCGTCCGTCGGGCGGCTTTCGCACCCGCCGGTTTCATAGGTCGAATACATGTAGGGCGTGACGGCTTCGAACTCGGCGGCGCAGGA
>CAZCEG010000339.1:0-2962 GCA_964497275.1 uncultured Oceanicaulis sp. | reverse complement strand
AATTCGAACAGGGTCTGCAGCGTGCCCTGGCTGATTTCCGGCTGGTAGGGCGTGTAGGCGGTCAGAAATTCCGAACGCTGGATGAGGTGATCAACCGTAGAGGGCACGTGGTGCTTGTAGGCCCCTGCCCCGACGAAAAACGCCGCTTCGCCAGCAGAGATGTTCTTCTTCGCCATGCGGGCAAAGGCGCGCTCCACCTCCAGCTCGGTCGCCCGCAGCGGCAGGTTCACCGGACCGTCAAGGCGCGCGGCCTCCGGCACGTCGAGGAAGAGATCATCGATGGACTGCACACCAATCGTGGCGAGCATCGCCTCGCGATCATCGGGGGTCAGGGGGAGGTAGCGCATCTTTGCAATCGCCTTCAGTTCGTTGACCGGTACACAATTTCCCCCCTCCGTCTCGCTTTCGCTCGACACCTCCCCCGTAAACAGGGGAGGAAAGCGCTGCGTCCTCTTTCTCCCCCTGCTTGCGGGGGGAGTGGCCCGAAGGGCCGAGGGGGGCATTCATTCCTCAGCCGATATGGGCCTTGTAGGCGGCTTCATCCATCAGCCCGTCGAGCTGGGAGGCGTCGGAAAGCTTCAGCTTTACGAACCAGCCCGCACCATCGGGGGCTTCGTTCACGGTCTGCGGGGTGCTTTCCAGCTCGGAATTGACCTCGACCACCTCGCCATTGACGGGCGCGTAGACTTCCGAGGCCGCCTTCACGCTTTCCACCACGGCCATCTCGCCGCCCTTGGTGACCTTCTTGCCGATCTCGGGCAGTTCGACGAACACCACATCGCCCAGCTGTTCAGCGGCGAAATGGGTGATGCCGACAATGGCGGTATCGCCCTCAAGGCGGATCCATTCATGGTCTTTGGTGTAACGGGTCTGGCTCATGGGCGGTGTCTCCTCCGGTAATGTCAATAACTAGCCGCGATAGAAGCGGTGCGGCGCAAACGGCATGGATACGATCTCGGCGGGCCTTGCCTTGTCGCGCACCATCAGGTCAAGCGCGGTGCCGGGCTTGGCAAGATCGCTGCGCACATAGCCCATGGCGACCGGCGCGCCAACGGTCGGCCCGAAGCCGCCAGAGGTGACCACGCCGACAATCTCGCCATTGACCGCAATCTCGGCGCCTTCACGGGCAGGCGCGCGGTCATGCGGGCGGATGCCGACGCGCTTCACGCTCGCACCCTCTGCGATCTGTTTCAGGATCTTGGCAGCGCCCGGAAAGTCCGCGCGTTCGCGGCGGGTCTTGGCAATCGCCCAGGTGAGCGCGGCCTCAACCGGCGTGCGCCCCTCATCCATGTCATGGCCATAAAGGCACAAGCCCGCCTCAAGGCGCAAACTGTCGCGCGCGCCAAGGCCGATGGGTTTCACGCGCGCATCCGAAAGCAGCAGGCGGGCGATCTTTTCTGCCTTGCCGGCAGGCACCGAAATCTCGAAACCGTCTTCGCCAGTATAGCCAGACCGCGAGGCAAATACTTCCACGCCATCAAGCTGGAACACGCCGCACTGCATGAAGACGAGCTTGGCCGCTTCCGGCACGAGCCCGGTGAAGACAGCGGCCGCTGCAGGCCCCTGAAGGGCCAGCAGAGCGCGATCCGGATACTCGGTGAGGCTTGCCCGCCCGGCAAAGCGGGCGCGCATATGAGCGAAATCTGCGCCCTTTGTGGCGGCGTTCACGACAACGAAAATCCCGCCATCCGCGCCGAAGGGCCGCGAGACCATCAAATCGTCCATGATCCCGCCCTCATCATTGAGGAGGAGGGTGTATTTCTGCTCGCCGGGTTTGAGCGCAGAGAGGTCTGCCGTGATCAGCGCCTCCAGCGCGGCCTCATCGCCGGTCACGCGCGCCTGACCCATGTGGGAGACATCAAACAGGCCCGCAGACCCACGCGTGTGCAGGTGCTCGGCCATGATGCCGTCAGGATACTGCACCGGCATGGCATAGCCAGCAAAGGGCACCATGCGCGCGCCAAGCTCCACATGGAGATCGTAAAGCGGGGTCTTTTTCAGATCGGAATCAGCCATGGGTCCAGGTCCTCGACGCGGGTTTGCAATCACCGCCGTGCGTGAGCGAGGCTCACGTGGCGATCTTGCCCCCGCTGTCCCTTGACCTGAGAGATTCCCGCTGCAACGGGGCTGACCCCACGCGCAGCTTGCTCCTTCGGTGGGGCTGCCCTCAAAGAGCGGCCCGCTTTCCAGCGTCGGCGGTCCCGGCGGTCCTGCGGCCTGAGCGTTTCCGGGGCGGTTGCGCCTTCGGCGCCGGCGTCTTCGGCCGGTCTCTCCCGCACGGGTGCCTAATGTCGAACAGGTCGCCCTGTTCGAGCGGCAAACTAGTCCGGCACGCGCGTGAGTCAATCGGGGTAAGCGGCTTCAGGTGGGTGAAGCGCGGGAAACTGAAAATGCGTCCGCGAGGTCCGGGTATGACACCCCCTTACCGCCTCAGACCGTTCCCTTGAACCAGACGGCCAGGTGATCGACCAGCAGGCGTACACGGTGGGCGAGATAGCGGTTGGACGGGAAGACGGCCCAGAGCTCGCGCCCTTCAGGCACCCAGTCCTCCATCAGTGCCACCACGCGCCCGTCAGCCACCGCAGCGCGCGCCGCCCAGCTGGGCGTGCACGATATGCCAGCCCCTGCGCAGGTGGCCGCCACGGCGGCGCTGGCGCCGTTCAGCGACAGACGGCCATTGATCTTCACTTCGGCGCGGCTGCCGCCCTTTTCAAACCGCCAGAGCAGCGGGGCGGGCCGGTTCCGGTCCACGATGCAGGCATGATCGGCGAGCTCTGAGGGGTGGGAGGGTGTGCCGTGCGCCTTCAGGTAAGACGCGCTGGCAATCGTCGTCATCGGCGCGTCGGCAAGGCGTTTGGCGATCAGACTGGAATCGGGCAGGTGGCCGAGCCGCACGGCAAGGTCATAGCCCTCATCGACCAGATCGACCATGCGGTCGGAGAGATCGAGGCGCACCTCCACC
>CAZCEG010000338.1:0-3009 GCA_964497275.1 uncultured Oceanicaulis sp. | reverse complement strand
ATGCAGGCTTCCTGCGCCGCGCTCTGTCGCATCCCGATTTCGTGGCCGGAGACGTCTATACCGGTTTTATCGACCGCCATCTGGAGACGCTGGTGCCGCAGGGCCTGCCACTGCTGCATTATGCGGCCTGCGCGCTGGCGCTGGCCGATCAGGGCCGCACGCGCGATCCGTGGTCGGTCAAATCCGGCTTCCGCCTGAATGCCGCGCCGCGCATCGAGTTCGGCTTTGATGCGGGCGGTGAGAGGCTGGCGGTGAGGCTGGTCGAAGGGGGCGTCGAGATCGATGGCCAGCGCCTCGCGCTGCCCGGTGCTCAGGCCATGATGGCGGGCGAGGGCGGCTATGCCAGCTTCACCCATCAGGGCGAGGCGGTAACGGCGACCATCACCACCCGCCCCGGCGGGCTGATGCTGGTGACCTTGCGCGGCGAGACCATCCCCATACGCTTCCACGATGCCGCCATTGCGGCCGAGGCACTGGCGGGCGGGGATGTCATCAAGGCGCCCATGCCCGGCAAGGTATTGTCCCTGTCGGTGACGGCTGGTGAGACGGTGACCAAGGGCCAGACGCTCGCCGTGATGGAGGCGATGAAGATGGAAATGGCGCTCACCGCTCCGCGCGACGGGGTGGTGGATGCGGTCAACGCCGCAACCGGCCAGCAGGTCAATGAAGGCGATGTCCTTATCGCGCTGGCGGCCGAGGAGAGCGAGGCGGCGTAATCCGGGATCGCACGGATTGCCGCGGCGGGAATTGGCGGGACTACCGCAAGGTCCGCTGTCCAGCCTTCACCAGCTCGGCCGTGCGCGTTTCGATGGCCTCTTCCAGCGCGGCGATGAAGGCCTTGGGATCATCGCCGGGATGGATCGGGTCCAGTAGCTCGATGATGGCAAGGCCGGGATGGAACTCCCATTTCTGCTGGGGCCAGAACACGCCGAGATTGGTGGCGACCGGGATCACGGGCCGGTCCAGATCCTTTGCCAGCCGGTAGACGCCAAGCCGGTAGCGCTTCTTCGATCCGATCTCGCTAAGCCCGCCTTCCGGGTAGATCAGCACGTCGCGGCCAGAGCGCTGAAGCGCCTGCAGGCCCGTATCGAGCGCACCATTGGCGCGCTTTCCGCCCGCATTGTCGACGACCACCGCTTCGGCGCGTTTGAGAATCCAGCCGACAAGCGGGAATTTCAGCATGTGATCGCCGATCACATAGGTCAGCTCGCGATGGCGCGAGACGAGGCATATCCCGTCGCCCCAGGACTGATGTTTCGACGCGATCACCGCAGGCTCGGTATCGGGCAGCACGTGCAGGCGGCGCACCAGCAGTTTCAACCCGCACAACCCCATCCAGCCTGTCATCGCGCGGCAATAGAGCCAGATCGCCCCGATGGTCGCCCAGCGGCCCGGGATCAGCGTTGCAGGCGCGACGACCAGCAGGCCCATCGCCACCGTGATGACCCAGTAGCCGGAATGGAAGATATGATGACGCAGGGCGCTCTCCCTTGTCCCTTGAGCGGCTTATGATGGAACGCGGAGCGATTCCGTTAAAGGGGGAGGGCGCATGCGGGCCAAGGACATCGCCATCGCAGGCTGCGGGCCTGCCGGGCTTGCCGCTGCGCTGCTGCTGCACCGCGACGGCCATCGCGTGCGCCTATATGAGCGCTTCGAGACGCCGCGCCCGATTGGCTCCGGTCTCCTGATCCAGCCGACGGGGCTTGCGGTGCTGGAAAGGCTGGGCCTCGACACGGCGCTCAAAGCCCATGCGGCCTACGTGGAGCGTCTTCTCGGCAAGGCGGCAGGATCGGGCGCAACGGTGCTGGACGTGCGCTACAGCGCTCTTGGGAAGCCCTTGCGCGTTGGGCTGGGCATCCACCGCGCGGCGCTGTTTGCGATCCTTTATGACGCCGTGCTGGCCGAGGCCATTCCGGTTCACACATCCTGCGAGATTACGGGCAGCGAGCTCGGTCCAAACGGCCAGCGCGCGCTTGTCATGGCCGATGGGACCCGCGAGGGGCCGTTTGACCTGATTGTGGATGCGCTCGGCACGCGAACCCCGCTCGCCCCGCCAACGGGCAAGGTGCTGGAATACGGCGCGCTCTGGGCGAGCCTCGACTGGCCGGAAGGCTCTGAGCTGAACCCCCACGCCCTCGAGCAGAGATACCGCGCGGCCTCCATCATGGCGGGCGTCCTGCCCATCGGCACCGCGCCGCATGACCCGAAAGCCAAGGCTGCACTCTTCTGGTCCATCAAGGGCACGGATGTGGCTCAGTGGCGCGAGGCGGGGCTGGACGCGTGGAAAGCGCAAGTTCGCGCGGTCTGGCCAGCTGTCGAGCCACTGCTGGACCAGATCAGCGATCCTGGTCAGCTCGTCTTTGCGCGCTATGCGCACCGTACGCTGAAAAAACCGGGTGAAGCAGGCCTCATCCATATCGGCGATGCCTGGCACTCGGCGAGCCCGCAGCTGGGGCAGGGGGCGAATATGGCGCTGCTCGATGCCTATGCGCTCGCGCTGGCTTTCCGCGAGTGTTCGGACGTTTCCGACGCCATCGCCCGCGCGATTGCCTGCCGGCGCTTCCATGTCTGGCTCTATCAGGTGCTGACGGCTTTCTTCACGCCGGTCTACCAGTCCGATAGCCGCCTCATCCCCTTCCTGCGCGACCGGCTGGTCGGCCCTGTCTCCAAGGTCTGGCCTGCACCGCTCGTGCAGGCAGCTCTCGTCAGCGGGCTGGTCGGCGCGCCGCTGGGGCGTCTTGATCTTCTCTGAAACCGCGTCCCCGCCTTGACATTGGGCGCGCGCCAAGGCCTTTTCCGCCCCTGATTTTCAAGGCGGGTTCCATCGCCCGTTTTCACCCTCGTCTCAAAGAGCCCTGACCCATGTCCGTTACCAAGACCCACTGGCGCACCCATACCTGCGGCGAGCTGCGCAAGAGCAATGTGGGCAACACTGTCACCATCTCCGGCTGGGTGCACAGGAAGCGCGACCATGGCGGTCTGCTGTTTATCGACCTGCGCGACAATTAC
>CAZCEG010000337.1:0-3027 GCA_964497275.1 uncultured Oceanicaulis sp. | reverse complement strand
CGTTGCCAAAAGGCTCTCCATTCCGGTGGAGAAGGTGATCTCCACCGTCGGCCGTCATGGCAATACCTCCGCCGCCTCGATACCTCTGGCATTTGACGCTGCGGTACAGGACGGACGCATCAAGCGCGGTGATCTGGTGCTGATGGAGGCGCTGGGCGGTGGCTTCACCTGGGGCGCCGCGTTAGCGCGATATTGATTATAAAACTATGGTTAACATTGACCGGCGCGCCTTGCCCGGCATAACGTCGCTTCAAGCCAACCAGACGGGGAGTTTTCTGATGACTGGCAAGACGCTTACGCGCGCTGACCTTGCAGATTCCGTTCACCGTGATGTTGGGCTTTCGCGACAGGAATCCGCGGCTCTGGTTGAATCCGTACTCGACATGATTTCCGACACGCTTGTGGCGGGTCAGACGGTGAAGCTGTCCTCCTTCGGCTCATTCCAGCTGCGCGAGAAAAATGGGCGGGTAGGGCGCAATCCGAAGACCGGCGAGGAAGTGCCGATCGAGCCGCGCCGGGTGCTGGTGTTCAAACCGTCCCAGGTGCTCAAAGACCGCATCGACGCCGCCCTGTCGAAATAGGATCCATCGTGGACAAGTCCGCCGACGCCTACCGCACGATCTCCGAGGCTGCCGCCGAGGTGAACCTTCCGACCCATGTGCTGCGCTTCTGGGACTCGAAATTCACCCAGCTCAAACCGGTCAAGCACAAGGGTGGACGCCGTCTCTATCGCCCGCAGGACATATTGCTGCTCAAGGGCTTGCGTCGGCTTCTTTATGAAGAAGGTTATACGATCAAGGGCGTGCAGAAATATCTGCGCGACCATGGCGTCTCCGCTGTGGCCGATCTCGCCGGTGCCGGTGAACCGCAAGCCCTGGAACCCCAACCCGAAATGACAGCAAAAGCGTCTGCCCCGGTTGGCGGACCGGTCGATGAGGCAGGCGATCTGTTCGCGCCGTCGAAGATGGCAGCGGGCGATCCCGGCCTCACATCGCGCCTGCGGGCCGCGCTGGCGCGGGTGGAAAAGGCCCGTAACCGGCTGGATGCAGCCCTTGCTGCGCGCGGTTAGCGCGAGCTTGTTCTGACGTGTTGCCAAGCGTGCAATCGCCAGCTTATAAGACCGCTCCTTCGCTCTACCCCCCTTGCGAAGGCGCATGACGAGTCGGAGCGTGGCGCAGCCCGGTTAGCGCACTGGTCTGGGGGACCAGGGGTCGTGGGTTCGAATCCCGCCGCTCCGACCATTTTCTTCTCAAGCAGCAGCAGGCGTCTCTGTGCGGACATCTTTCGCGATGATTCCCGACGCGAGCATGAGCGATACGGCGCTGGCAGCAAAGAACCACAGGCCCGGCTGGCTCGCGGCGCTGAGCACCGGTCCGCTGGACCAGAGCGCGATGAAGATCGCCACTACGAGTACGTCGGTGAGGGACCATTTGCCCATCAGCTCGATGAGCCGCATGGCATAGGGCGTAATCTGCTCTTTTGGCAGGCGGTGAATAACGATCAGGATCGCGGCCTTTAGAAGCGGCGTGCCGACCGAGAAGGTGGCGATCAGAAGGAACAACCCCAGTTCGCGCGCGCCAAGCAGCCCTGCCAGCGTGTCCAGCAGCGAGTAGCGGTCAGTGAAGACCAGCAGCCGCGTCGTTTCCATCATTGGCAGGAAAAGGCCCAGCGGAAACAGGATCAGGCCGAGCGCGATTAGCGCGCGCGCCGCCGCTCCACCATTCCCATGAGGATCCACCCGCCCGCTCATGGTCAAGAAGCTTGAGGGCAATTGAGGCAGAATGGTGGCGGGGAAAAGTTCTTGCCCCTCTCACCGTTTTCCCGGCGAATGCCGGGATCCAGAAAGACTGGGCACCGGCTTGCGCCGGTGAAACACAAGTTCTTGAGAATGAGGGAGTTATGGGAACGGGGTATCCCGGTCGGAGGCAGAAGATCAGTTCCGGAAAAAAGGCCCCGCCTTCGAAGGCGGGGCCAATGAACTAGTACCCTGAAAGTTTCGCCACCTGACCTGCGCCCCACGCATCATCGCCGAGGAACTCGCCGGCGGCCTGCGCGCGCTTGTAATAGAGGCCTATATCGTACTCGTCGGTCATACCGACACCGCCATGCATCTGGATGCCTTCCGACGTCGCCAGACGCGAGACAGCCGTTGCCTTGGCCTTGGCGGCTGCAGCCCAGATCGGGGCCTGGGAGGGTGTCTCGTCGAGCGTACGCAGTGCCTTGAGCACGATGGAGCGTGCCATCTCGATCTCCGACAGGAGGTGAGCTGCGCGGTGCTGCAGGCCCTGGAAGCTCGCAATCGGCACGCCAAACTGCTCGCGGCCCTTGATGTAGTCGATAGTGATGTCGAAGGCACGCTCCGCCACGCCGAGGCTTTCAGCGGCAAGGCAGGCCCGGCCGACATCGAGCACATGGGCGATGGCCTTGCCGGTGTCTTCCGCGCCATTCATCAGCGCATCACCGTCCAGCTTTACGTCCTTGAAGGTGAAGTCGGCAGGCACATGGCTGTCGAGCGTGCGGCGGGCCTTGGCGGTCACGCCAGCGGCTTTCGGGTCAACCATGACGAGGCAGGGCGCGCCGTCCTCGGTCTTGGCCACCACGATCAGCACGTCCGCTCCTGCGCCATTGGCGACAAAGCGCTTGGTGCCATTGAGGCGCAGCCCGTTGCCGTCCTTCGTCGCGACGGTGTTGATGGCGTCCGGGTTATGGCGCGCGCGCTCGTCCACGGCAAAACCGATCACGGCCTTGCCTTCAGCGATTTTCGGAAGCCAGGCGCTCTTCTGCGCCTCGGTTCCCGCGACGCGCAAGGCGGTTGCGGCGAGTACGGAGGTGGAGAGGAAGGGCGAAGCGGTCAGCTCCTTGCCCATTTCCTGCTGGATAAAACCGGCAGCCGACACGCCCATATCGACGCCGCCAAAGGCCTCCTCCACGAGGATGCCGCACCAGCCCATCTCGCCCATCGCAGCCCACAGATCGCGCGAGAAGCCTTCCGGACTGCCTTCATCGCGCAGCTTGCGCAGGGCCGAT
>CAZCEG010000336.1:1914-3053 GCA_964497275.1 uncultured Oceanicaulis sp. | reverse complement strand
CCGTTGGCGGGCTCGCGGTGGGTGAGGGGTTCGAGATGATGTGCAATGTGCTGGACGTCACCACGCCGCACCTGCCGCAGGATCGGCCCCGCTATCTGATGGGGGTGGGCCGTCCGATTGACCTTGTGGAGGCCGTGGCGCGCGGGATCGACATGTTCGACTGCGTGATGCCGACCCGCTCCGGCCGCCATGGTCAGGCCTGGTCGGATTATGGCCCGTTCAACCTGAAAAACGCGCAATACGCCGAGGATGAAAGCCCGCTCAACGCGGCGGTCAATTGCCCGGCGAGCCGGGATTATTCCAAGGCCTATCTGCATCACCTGGTGCGGGCAGGGGAATATCTCGGCTCCATGATCCTCTCCTGGCACAATGTCGCCTATTACGAGGATCTGATGGCGCGCATGCGCGCGGCTATCGCTGAAGGCCGGTTCGAGGCGTTCCGCGCAGACTTCCTCGCCCGCTGGGAAGAGGGCACGGGCAAGCGCGCATAAAAAGCGGCCTCCGCTGAAGGGAGGCCGCAAGGTGTGGGATGCGTGCCAGGTCTCATGCCCGGCAGGGATCAGGCCGGAGGCCTAGCGGCTGCCGGACGCCGACAGCGCCGCGTCGTACTCGGCCTGCGTCTGGGTCAGCACGACGGCGCCAATCTGGTCGTTGAACTGCGCCTGGCTCGCCGCGACGGAGTTTACCGCGCCGCTGGAGGCGTGACGCAGCACCAGCTCGTCGCCGAAATTGCCTTGCGTCATGCCTTGCGCATGGCCGATCAGCGCGCCATCAGCGGAAAACACCGGAACGCCGTCCGCCGACCCGGCAGCGCTGGCCGCACCGCTGAGTTGGTTGACGAAGCTGGCATCGGCCTGATGGCTGTTCAGCGTGCCGCGCAGCGTGCTGGCAAGGGCGGCAGAACCGCCCGCCATGCCGCCAACCGCCTGCGAGCCGAGACCGGAAGCGGCGCTGCCGGCAGCCGTCAGTCCGGCTGCCGCGCCTGCGGTGGCACCGACTGCCTGCGAGCCGAGATCACCAGCTGCTGCAGCGCTGCCGCTGGCCATAGCGCCGAGACCGGCACCGGCGCTGGCGCCGGTATGACCGGCCATCTGGGCAGCGGCCTGCGTCAGGATAACGGCATTGGCGCGGCTTTCAAA
>CAZCEG010000336.1:0-1904 GCA_964497275.1 uncultured Oceanicaulis sp. | reverse complement strand
GTCAAAAGCAGCTTCCGCGACGGGGATGTTCACCCGCTCGCCAGAGCCTTCGGTCCGGATGACGACATAGCGCTGGCCGGAGCTGCGGCGCACGCGCTCCACCCGGCCCAGCACCGCGCCGTCATGGGCATAGACACGTACCGGCGCAAAGCCGGCCGAGCCGCGTGCGCTCTGGCGGGTGCCGATACGGGTGCCAGCCGACGTGCTGCCCACGCGCGTGAAGGCGGAGGCTTCTGCGTCCAGCTGCGTGTCGAGCGCGGCAGAGCCACCGCGGTTGTGGCGGGGCAGGGCGCGCTGCAGCTCGCCTGCCAGACGGGTATCGACCGCCAGCCCGCTGCGCTGGTCGATCATGGCGTCATTGCCCAGCGCGTCCGCGCCGATCCGGGTTGTCTGGTTGACCGTGCCGGTCACCTGACCGGTGAGATCGGGCAGCTGGGCATGGGCTGCGCCCGCAAGGGACGCGATGACGACTGAAGTCAGAAGAATCTGTTTCATAACAATGTCTCCCTCTTGATCCGCCACGGGCTCTCCGGGCGGTTCAACATGGAAGATACGATTAACCCTGCGCTCCGGTTCCCGCCGGGCTGAAACGGCTAGCGCTCGCTCAGCCAGTCCAGCGCCGCCTCGCGGTCATCGAAATGGCGGAAGATGAGGGCGGGCGGGTCCTCGTAGAAAAAGCTCTCCCATGCATCGAGCACGTCATGCAGGGAGGGCCGTGCGCGCAGGTAGGCGGTCTTGCGCACCTCGCTTGGCACATGGGGCAAATGGCGGCGGCGCAGCATGGATAGCTCGATCATCGCCTCGACAGGAAAGTCCAGTTCCCGGGTGGCGGTGAAGTCGAGGAGGGCGTTGAAGCCCGCGGGCATCACGCCTTCGGTCGCCAGCGTGATCAGCCTGCGAATGGCGCTGGCATCGGCGAGTTCAGGATAGGTGACAACGATGACCTTGCGCTCCGGCAAGAGCTCGAAGGCGATATCGTCACCCATGTGTGCATTCCGCCGTCAGAGGTCTAGCCGGGAGGCGATGGCGAGCGTCTGGTTCGCCTTTATTCTGGCCAAGGGATACCGCGCCCAGCCCTGTCTATCAATGACATTCTCGGAAATAGGCGCACGGTCAGCGGACCTATTCGTCCTCGACAAGGCCATAGCGGCGGAAGGTCTGCTCCAGCACGCGCCGGTTACAGCCATAGCCGTCAAACAGCCCGCGCAAATACGCCCGGCGCGACCAGGCCATCTCGCGCTGGGCGCGTGCTTCGGCCTCGATGCGGGCCGAGCCTTGTACAAAGCGCGCAACCGGGCGGACGGGGTTCAGCCCCACAATGGCCGAGTAATAGGCATCCACGGCTGCGTCCTGCGCGGCTTCCGGCGCGCTTGCCAGAAGATCGCGTCCCGAATCCCACATGGAGCGTTCGCGTGCTTCGGCATCGGTCTCGCCAGCAGGGGGCGGGGCCTCGCGGTCCGGGCCCAGCACCACGGTAAGGCGGGCAATATCGGTGGCCACGGTGGAGCAGACGCGCCGTGCGCCAAGCCCGCCATAGGGCGTCGGCACGGTGCGCTCGTCTTCTTCCACCATGACGGGGCCGGGCCGTTCACGCGGCGCGCCCAGCGCATCGAAGGCGGCGGGCATGGTGCGCTCGCTGGCTTCCTGCAACGTGTCGCCCGGCGTGGAGCAGGCAGAGAGCAAAGCCGCGCCTGCCACAGCGCAAATGGCCAGTAGTCTGGTCTTCATCACCATGTCTCCCTCACAGGAGAAAAGGTGATCACCCTATCATGGCAAAGCCGTGGCAGGACCCTGTGATGATACAGTGCCAGCCTGACGCACCCGAGCGCCTTGACCCGCACGGGCGGCGCATATAGATACCCGCACTCTTGATGGGAGCCGGTAGCTCAGCTGGTAGAGCAACT
>CAZCEG010000335.1:0-3054 GCA_964497275.1 uncultured Oceanicaulis sp. | reverse complement strand
CGCGATACCGCACGCCCGACCAGACCGGCACTCCACGCCGCCACCCTGCCGGATGATCTCGCCATCAAGCCCGATTGCAAACCCGATGGTCGCGACGAACAGCCCGACTGCGGTGAACGAGACGGTCAGGCCCGCTGCCAGCGCCAGGGGTCCGAAGCGATGCTTGCTGGCCGCCGCACCCAGCACGATGGGCAGCAGAGGCAGAATGCAGGGCGAGAGGATGGACAGCGTTCCGGCAAGGAAGCCGAATACATAGCTTTCAGGACCCATGGGCGAGGCCTCCGGCAGAGTGTGTTGCGGATTAGTCGGCGTAGGCCGTGGCGATCAGCGCAGCGATATCGTTCTGGCTGGTGATGCCGACGGCGCGGGCAGTTTCGGTCTCGCCCCGGAAGGTGATGAGCGTGCTCTGACGGGTCGCGCGGAACTGGCGGGCAATGTCGCGCTGATCGTCATAGTCGACGCGCAAGATCACAAGACCGTCGATCTCGCCGGCGTCCTGCAGGGTCGAGATGACTTCGGCCTGACGGCGGCAGGTCGGGCACCAGTCGGCGGCAATCTCGACGAGGATCGGGCTGTTGGCGGCCTGTGCCTCGGCGAAGGCTTCAGGGGTGAAGGGCTCATTGGCCAGCGCGCTCGCGGCAAGCGCGAGGACGCTGAAGGCGCTGGCGGTCAGGGTCTTGATGAACATGGCAGATCTCCCAATCGGTGAAGCGGCCGGGGGCGGGTGTTGCACCGGCTCGCATCTGCCAGTTCGCGCGGCGTGCCGGATTTGTTACACGGGGGCGTGCAGCCGCATTGTCGCGAGCCTCCAATGCAGGGCGTAGCGCCCTGAAGCCGCCCGGTGGACGCCCTCTTTTCTGAACGCACATTCAGCATCGGTTCATGCAGCGGGCGGCAGCGTCTGCACGGCTTGAAAATGCCGGGTCTGGCTATCAGGGGGTTATCTCATGTTGCGTATTGTTCTGGGCGGTGCAGTTCTGGCCCTCACAGCGTTTACGGCAGAGGCGGGGGCGCAGGCGCTCGGTGGCGGCGACTTCCAGCGGTGCGCCGTCTACCGGCCCGATGGTTCATTTGCCGGTTATAGCAATGCCTGCCTGGAACGCCAGCGCGCCTCCATCCGCCGCTCCACCGGGCAAAGCCAAGGCTATGGCAATGGCTACGGCGTGCCGCGCAATAATGGCTATTACAACGCCGCCCCCGTCTATAATGGACAGGCCGTCCACACCTGTCCGGCCTGGGCCAATAACGGGCGGGGCTATAGCTCCACCACGCGGCCCTGGGGCATTGGCATCGAGTACGGCACGTTCAACTCGACCGTGAACGGTCAGGCCTGCATTCCCGGCGGCTCCAACCAGTTCCTGCGCGGCGTGAACTAGCTTTTGGCGGCGCGCCAGGCGCGCGCCAGTGCCATGAAGCCCTCCGGTGCAATCGTTTCAGCCCGTGCGCCGGGATCAATATCGCAAGCGCTGAGCAATTCTTCCGGTGTGGCGCGCGTCTGCGAGGCGGCCTGCCCAAGCGATTTGCGCACGGTCTTGCGGCGCTGGCCAAAAGCGCTCGCCGTCACCGCAGACAGGGCCTGCGTATCGGCAAAGCGTTCGCCATCGGGCAGCGGGTCCACCACTACCACGGCGCTATCGACCTTGGGCGGAGGGGTGAAGGCTCTGGCGGGCAGGGTGAAGGCGTATTTCGCGCGTGCGCGTGCCGCGGTGAGGATGGCGAGCCTGCCATAAGCCTCCTCCCCGACGCGCGCCACGATGCGCTCTGCGACTTCCTTCTGGAACATCAGGACGGCGCGTGACCACCAGACCGGCTCGGCCTCCAGCCAGCCTGTATAGAGCGCCGTGCCGACATTATAGGGCAGGTTGGCCGCGATGATGGCGCGCTCGCCACCTGCAAGCCCCAGAGCCTGCGCGGTGACGGTCAGCGCGTCAGCCTCGATCACCGAGAGCCGGCCGCCATAGGCAGCGGATATATCGTCGAGCGCGGGCAGAAAGCGGGCATCCTTCTCGATGGCCACCACGCGGCGCGCACCTTCGGCCAGGAGCGCGCGGGTCAGCCCGCCGGGGCCCGGCCCAATCTCAACCAGCGTTGCCGCGCTCATATCCCCACACAGGCGGGCTATCTTGGCGGTGAGATTGAGGTCCAGCAGGAAGTGCTGGCCGAACCGCTTGTCAGCAGCGAGCCCGTGGGCGGCGATCACCTCGCGAAGCGGGGGCAGGGTGTCGCCGCTCATCTGTTTACCCGATTGGCGGCGAGCTCTGCGGCAAGCTGAATGGCTGCGACCAGGCTGTCCGCTCTCGCAATGCCCTTGCCAACAATATCCTTCGCGGTGCCGTGATCGGGCGAGGTGCGCACGATCGGCAGGCCCAGAGTGACGTTTACCCCGCCATGGAAATCCAGTGTCTTGACCGGGATCAGGCCCTGATCGTGGTAGAGGCACACCGCTGCATCATAGCGCGCGCGCGCTTCGGCGTGGAACATGGTGTCAGGCGGCATGGGGCCTGCAATCTCGATACCTTCAGCGCGCAGCGCCGCGATGGCAGGCTGGAGTATCTCGATCTCTTCGCGGCCCATGGCGCCGCCTTCGCCTGCATGCGGGTTGAGCCCGGCAAGGGCAAGGCGCGGGCGGGCAATCGCGAAATCTGTCTTCAGGGCATGATGGGTCACCCGCGCCGTATGGATGACCGCCTCAGGCGTCAGGCCTTCAATCGCGCTTTTCAGGCTTTGATGGATGGTAACGAGTACGGTGCGCAGCCCCGGTGTCGCCAGCATCATCACTGGCCCGCGGGGGCCTGCCAGTGGCGCATCTGCGGTCAGGTGGGCGAGATATTCGGTGTGGCCTGGAAAGCCGAAGCCCGCTGCATAGAGCGAGGCCTTGGAGATCGGGTTGGTGACCATCGCGCCTGCCTCGCCAGCGCTGACACGGCGCACGGCTTCCTCAATCGAGGCAAGGACGGGGGGCGGCCCGGCGGCGGGCAGGACGGGGAGTGCGCGGGAAAACATGTGGCTGGCATCAGACACGTGACGGATGGCTGCCGGGGCAGCGAGGCCAAG
>CAZCEG010000334.1:0-3055 GCA_964497275.1 uncultured Oceanicaulis sp. | reverse complement strand
ATGGCAGTTATCCGTGGCGCCCCGGTGCCGTCGATCGTGAGAGCAGAGTTCGCCAGCTCGCGCGAATGTTGATGAACGTCCCCGAGTATCACTACCAATGATCGCTGGCATGTTTGGTTTGCCGACATGTAGCCAACGATGCCTGGGTCATCATGGAGCGATGAAATGAACAGACGTGACTTTCTCGGTGCGGGGCTGGGTGGCCTCGCATGGTCCTCCATGGGCTTGACCAGATCAGCGAAGGCTTCAGTGGATGAGCGCGTACTGGTTGTGTTGTTCATGCGCGGCGGGTGGGACGGTTTGAACGTCGTCGTGCCCTACGGTGACGAGGAGTATTACCGCAAGCGCCCCACCATTGCGATTCCTGACCCACTCGGCGCCGCCACGCATCCCGCGCTGGATCTGGATGGATTCTTCGGTTTCCACCCGTCGATGACAGGCTTGCACGAGCTGTATGGGCGAGGAATGGTAGCCGTGATGCCTGCGGTGCACTACGCGCAGGCGTCTCGATCTCACTTTGCAGGGCAAGACATGATTGAAAGTGGCGTGCAGAGCGACCTGGATCGCGGGTGGCTGGCACGTTACCTCCTCGCTACCGGTCGGGATCCTGCTGCGTCCGCGATGAGCATATCCGAGCAAATGCCGCGCAGCCTCTATGGTCTCGCGAGCCCGCCCATGGTCATTCCTGGCTTGAGCAGTCTGGGACTGGCCGCCGGCCAATCCGACCTGCCGCTCATCGAGCACGTGATCACTACGTCCTATGGATGGGGGCCGAGGGGACGCAATCCCTATGATGAAAGTCTTTACCGGATCGGGAGTCACCTCAAGACCAAGCTGGATAAGTTGCAGAGTATTGGTGCAAGCCAGACTTCGACGTCGCAAGACTATCCCGCATCTAACCTGGGGCGGTCGTTGAGCAATGTGGCTGCGCTGGTTCGTGCGAGGTCAGGGGTCGAACTCGTCACCCTGAACGCCGGGGGATGGGATACGCACGGCGCGCAGGGCGGCGCGCAACCACAGAGCCGCATGGCCAGCCTCCTCGCTGATTTCTCGCAATCCGTGACAGCGTTCTTCAATGACCTTGGCGGAGACGCGTCGCGGGTGGTGCTGCTCACTGCAACGGAATTCGGCCGAACTGTCGCTGAGAACAACAGTGAGGGTACGGATCATGGTCACGCCTCGACCTGGATGGTCATCGGTCCATCCGTGCGCGGGGGAATGCACCTGGGCGGTGGATGGCCCGGTCTCGATGCGGCTAGCTTGCACGAAGGTCGCTATTTGGCTCACACGATCGATTTCCGTTCGATCTATGCAGAAGTTCTTCAGGGTTTCATCGGGTTTTCCAATACCTCAGCGATCCTTCCCGGCTTTACGCGAGAGGCCATCGGGCTGTTCTGACCTGATTGCAGCGGCTCTCTGGACGAAGGCCTGCAGCCATTCGTCGCCTTGAATCACGCAATCACGACAAGCCATTTCATTGCTGCAGTGCAATAGGTTACGGCTTAAATAACCGGCCACCTATAGGCTTGCGCGCTGAATCCGTATTGAGACGCTCATCTGGAGATGGAGTATGACCACGATCGCCGTTGTTGGACTGGGTTACGTCGGCTTGCCGCTCGCAGTCGAGTTCGGGAAGAAGATGCGAACGCTCGGCTTTGACCTGTCCAGTGAAAAAGTCGATGCATACCAGTCGCATTTCGATCCTACCGGTGAGGTATCAAGTCAGGATCTCGCAGCCGCGGTGCATCTGACTTGCTCAACGGACGCGTCGGTCATCGAGGAGGCTGACTTCATCATTGTGGCTGTGCCTACGCCGGTGAACGAAGCTCACCAGCCGGATTTCACACCGCTTTTGAAGAGCTCGGAGAGCGTTGGACGACACATGAAGAAGGGGGCGACCATCGTTTACGAGTCGACCGTCTATCCAGGTGCTACGGAGGAGGTATGCATACCGATCCTGGAACGTGAGTCGGGCCTGCGGTGGAAGAGGGATTTCTTCGTCGGCTACAGTCCTGAACGCATCAATCCGGGTGACAAGGAGCGCACCGTTACCAAGATCGTCAAGGTGGTCTCGGGCGATACGCCCGAGACGCTTGAGCGGGTGAAGGCCATCTACGGCCAGGTAATCACCGCAGGCCTGTGTGAAGCCAGCAGCATCAAGGTCGCTGAGGCCGCCAAGGTGATCGAGAACACGCAGCGTGACTTGAACATTGCACTGATGAACGAACTTGCGGTGATCTTTCACCGCATCGGCATCGACACTGAAGAGGTGCTGAAGGCGGCGGGCAGCAAATGGAATTTCCTGCCTTTTCGTCCGGGCCTGGTGGGTGGCCACTGCATCGGCGTTGACCCCTACTACCTGACTCACAAGGCGGAGATGTTGGGCTATCACCCGCAGGTGATTCTTGCTGGCCGCCGCATCAACGACGGCATGGGCAAATTCATCGCGGAACAGACGATCAAGGAGATGATCGCCGGTGGTTCGTCCATACGCGGTGCAGATGTGATCGTGCTGGGGATGACGTTCAAGGAGAACTGCCCTGATCTGCGCAACAGCAAGGTGATCGACGTGGTGCGCGAACTTGAGAGCTATGGCGTAAAGGTGTGGGTGCATGACCCTGTTGCCGAGAGCGCTGAGTGCGAACACGAGTACGGCATCAAGCTCGTTGCTTGGGAGGAACTGCCTGTGGCGTCGACGATCGTCGCGGCTGTGGCGCACTCAGAATTCAAACAGTTCGGACTGGGTTATCTGATGGGTAAACTGCAGCCGGGTGGGCTTTTCGTCGATGTAAAAAGCATGTTTTCACCCGACGCCGTTATGGCGGCAGGCGCCCGTAGCTGGCGACTTTGATCACGCTTTCGACATCGTGTCTGCAGCCGCTTTCATTTGCGTGCTGATGTTGTGCGCCACTGAACCGGCGCTGCTTTTAGTTCACTGAGATTCTGAGGTTCCCCATGTGTGGCATCGTCGCGGCCATCGCCGGCCAGAACATCGTTCCAGTCCTGCTCGAAGGGCTGCGCAAGCTCGAATACCGGGGCTATGACTCGGCCGGCC
>CAZCEG010000333.1:0-3072 GCA_964497275.1 uncultured Oceanicaulis sp. | reverse complement strand
GCCGATCTTAAGCCACCCAAACAATCACAGCGCCTTCTGGCCGAACAGGATGGCGCGGGCCTTCTTCGCTTCCTCGGAGTCTTCGGCAAGGTTGGAGCGCAGCTCCTTGCCCGCATCGCGGCCCCGGCGCAGAGCTGGGCGCTCTTTCAGCCGCTCCACCCACGCTTTGAGGTTCGGGAAGTCCTCAAGGTTCTGGCCCTGACCTTCGGGCAGTATCCACGGCCAGGCAGCCATGTCGGCGATGGAGTAGGCACCCGCCAGATACTCCCTGTCCGCCAGCCGCCGGTCGAGCACGCCATAGAGCCGGTTCACCTCATTGGTGTAGCGGTTCGCGCCGTATTCGAGCTTCGTCTCGTCCGGCTCGATCTTTTTGGCGTAGGAGCGGAAATGGTGGGCCTGACCCGCCATCGGCCCCAGCCCGCCCATCTGCCAGTGCAGCCACTGGTCCACTTCGGCCTGTTCGCGCGCGTTCGTGCCATAGAACTTGCCGGTCTTGCGGCCGAGATATTGCAGGATCGCCCCGCTTTCGAAGATGGAGATCGGCTTGCCGTCCGGACCTTCAGGATCGGTGATGGCGGGCATGCGGTTATTCGGGCTTATGGCCAGAAATTCCGGCTTGAATTGCTCGCCCGCGCCGATATTCACCGGACGGATCACGTAAGGCAGCTCCATCTCTTCCAGCGCGATCGATATTTTCCACCCGTTGGGCGTGGGCCAGTAGAACAGCTCGATAGGGGCTTGGGCCATTATGGGCTCCTCGTGTTGGATTGCGGCAATGCTAGCGCTAGCAAGTCGGTCTCACCTGCTGCATCGTCAAGGGCGAGCACACTTCATCTCTGCCATTAGACGCGCTAAATCCCCTGCCCCGCTGTTTCGCTTTTCAAGGCCCCGCCATGACCGCCATCCTGCAAGACCTGATAAAGCCCGTCTCCTTTGCGCAGGCCGCGCGCGACCCACAGGGCTTTGCCGACGCGCTGTGCGGTTCTTTTCGCGAGTTCGGCTTTGCGGTGGTGTCTGACCACATTATCGATCAGGGCGTGATTGACCGCGCGGTCGCCGAGACCAAGGCCTTCTTCGCCCTGCCCGATGCAGCGAAGCGCCAATATCACCAGCCCGGCGGCGGCGGCCAGCGCGGCTACACCCCGTTCGGCGTGGAAGCGGCCAAGGGCGCAGCCGCCGTGGATCTGAAAGAATTCTGGCACCGGGGCCGCGACCTGCCGCAAGGCCATCGCTTTTCTGACGTGATGCCCGCCAATGTCTCCGTAGATGCGGTTGCCGGCTTTGATGAAGCCACGCGCGACCTCTTCGATGCGCTGGACGCGATGGGCCGGGTGCTCCTCAAAGCCATTGCCCGCCATCTGGAGCTGCCGGAAAACTGGTTCGAGGCGCGCGTCGCCGAAGGCAATTCCATCCTGCGCCTGCTGCACTACCCGCCGATAAAGGGCGAGCCGGACGGTGTGCGCGCCGGTGCGCATGAGGACATCAATGTCATCACGCTGCTTCTGGGCGCGGAGGAGGCGGGCCTGCAGGTGAAAACCCGCTCTGGCGAGTGGCTGGCGATCAACCCGCCGCCGGGCGCGCTGGTGGTCAATGTCGGCGACATGCTGCAGCGCCTGACCAACCATGTCCTGCCCTCCACCACGCACCGCGTCGTAAACCCCAGCGCGGAGCGCATGGCCTTCTCGCGCTATTCCACGCCCTACTTCCTGCACTTTGCCCCGGACGTGGAAATCAAGACCCTGCCGCAATGCGTCAGCGCGGATAATCCGGACCGCTATTTGCAGCCCATCACTGCTCATGAGTATCTTATGGAGCGGCTGCGCGAGATTCGCTTGGCTTAAGCGCTCGCGCCCCTGCCGCCGCTGACGGGGGAGTCGCGCGCATGGCCAACGAGAAGACGGCAGAGGACAGCCTGCATATCATCCGGCTGATGACGCGCCTCAACGGTATCGCGGTCATTGCCTGGCAGGGCGGCGAGGCACTCACCAAGATTGGCGGGGCCGGGCTTGGCGTCGGTTATCTCGCCTCCGGTATCGGGTTTGGCGTGTGGCTGGTGACAGCCATATTGTGGGTCTGGATCGTGATCTTCGCCCGGCGCAAATGGCAGCTGGACGTGCTGGGCGATGCCACCGCCCGCAAGGTATTCGTGGCGACGGGGCGCACCGTCCTGCCGGTCTTCATCACCTGTGTGGTGCTGGGCGCGCTGGTCACGGTGTTCACCGCTATCAGTGCTGACATCGTCGTCAACATTTCGCTGGCCGCCGTGGTGGGCACCGCACTGCTGGTCGCCGCCGCGCAGGACCGGCTATTGCGCAGCACACCTGCGCCCGCCACCCATAGAGACTGACAATCGCTGTCAGCAATAGAATCGATTTTGGTTATGGTGCTCGACGCCCTATATTATCATTTGGCGGTGTCGCCCCCGGCACCGCCAGTCTGACTGACCAACCTTGTATACCTCAAAGCGCCCCTGCTCCCCCGGCAGGGGCGTCTTTTATCGTCAAACCTACTCGCCGCCGAACCGCTCTTTCCATTCGGCAACCGACGCATCCTCGATCTTGGCGAAGAGCACATCCGGCGGGGTGATGGCGTGGCCGTGCGGCAGGGCGTCTAGCAGGGTCTTGTCCTGCCAGTCCGGCCAGCTGCGCCGGTCGTCAGGAACGCCGAGCGCATCGAGCACATTGGCTGCCGTATCCGGAATGATCGGCTGGGCGATAATGGCAAATAGCGCCGCGAGATTGAGGCCCGTGCGCACGCCCACGGCGGCCCCATCCACATCGCTCTTGTACTTCACCCACGGCTCGGCCTTCGTGAGATACTCATTGCCCGCCGCCCAGATGGCGCGGGTCTCGGCCGCCGCCTTGCGGTATTCCATGGCCTCATAATGCGCGGTCAGCGCTTTTAGCCGTTCGGACAGCTCAGCCGCGATCCAGGCTTCCGCCTCGCCGGGTGTGCCGGCGGCCGGCACCTGCCCGTCGAATTTCGCGGCGCAATACTTGGTGATCCGGTTGACGAAATTGCCGAGTACATTGGCGAGGTCGGAGTTGATGGCGCCCTGAAAGCTCTCCCAGG
>CAZCEG010000332.1:0-3086 GCA_964497275.1 uncultured Oceanicaulis sp. | reverse complement strand
GATCCATGAAACTCATCCGAAGCATGCTGTTCGAGATCGCGTACTGGCTGGTGACGATCAGCGTTGCGGTCATCTGCTTTGTACTGGCCGTGCTGCCGGGCAAACGGCCCTTGAGTTTTGGCCTGTTCACCTATGGCCGGGCCATGGCCTTCATCATGCGCTTCATCGCAGGCATCCGCATTGATCTGCGCGGCACGCAGCATCTCAGCCGCACACCCAGCGTGATCGCCGCCAAGCACCAGAGCTGGGGCGATGGCTTCGTCATGCTGGCGACGGTGCGCCCGCTCGCCTTCGTGGCCGGCGACCATCTGATGAAGTTCCCGCTCGTGGGCTTCATCCTCAAAAAGGCAGGTGCAGTCGTGCTGTCCAATAATGGCGGCGAGGAAGCGCGGGCGCGTATGGCCGCGTCTTTGAGCGCGCTCCAGAAGGACAAGCGCCATATCCTCATCTATCCGGAGGGGCATCTGGCCGCGCCGGGCGAGAAGCATCCCTACCGCAAGGGTGTCTACCATCTCGCGCGCGACCTTGGCCGCCCTGTCGTGCCGGTCGCCACCAGCCTTGGCCTTGCCTGGGACAGGCAGGCCTTCATCAAGCGTCCCCGCACTGTCACGGTGGAGTTTCTGCCGCCCTTGGAACCGGGAGATGACAAGGACGCCTTCATGGGCCAGCTTGAAGACAGAATCGAAACGCGCACCGCAGAACTGATAAGGGCGGGCAGCGGGGAGGACTGAGCCTATGAGCCTTGGTGTGGCCGCGCGCCTGCTGGTGCAGCGGCGTTTCTTTCCGCTCATGGGCGCTCAGGCGCTGGGCGCGTTCAACGACAATCTCTTCCGTTTCGCGCTGGTCAATCTGGCCACGTTCCAGGGCCTGACTATTTTCGGGCTGGAGCGTGAGCTGATGGTGCCCATCGCGGCAACGGCGCTGACCCTGCCAATCTTCCTCTTCTCCGCCGTCGCTGGGCAGGTCGCCGACAAGTATGACCGCACCTTCATCATGCGGCGCACCAAGTTCATCGAGATTTTCCTGATGCTGGCGGCCGCCATCGGCTTCTTCCTCGGCAGCGGGCTATTGCTCGTCATCGTGCTCTTCTTCATGGGCATGCAATCGGCCTTCTTTGCGCCTGCGCGCAATGCGGCCCTGCCCACCCTGCTGGAAGGGCGCGAGCTGGTGACCGGCAACGCACTCGTCTCCGGCTCGCTGAATGTCGCCATCCTCACGGGCGCCGCGCTGGCCGTGGTGTTCGTGGTACGCGAGGATGCAGCGCAAATGCTCGCCTTCACCCTTGTCGGTGTGGCGATTATCGGCTGGCTGGTCATGTGTCTAGGAACCCCTGCGCCCGCCGCCTCGCAGGACCTGAAAATCCGCTGGAATATCGTCACCGAGACCGTGCGGGTGATCGGTTTTGCCTTCCGGGCGCCGGACGTGCTGCGTCCGCTTCTGGGCGCTGCCTGGTTCTGGATGCTGGCCGCCTCGGTGCTGACGCTGATGCCGCTCTTCACCGCTGCCGTGCTGGGCGGTGATGCGACCGTCGGGCTGGCGCTCACCGCGCTCTTTACGGTCGGCGCAGCGCTCGGCGCGCTCCTGTGCGGGGTTTTCACGCGCGGGCAGGATGCCCTCATCTTCACCGTCATCGGCGCGTTCGGGCTCGTGATCTTCCCGAGTTTCGTTGCCATCACGACGCTGAGCTGGCCAGAGCCCGATCCCTCAAACCTCGCCAGCGCTGACGTGTTCCTTGGCGATCCCGGCAACTGGCCGATCCTGGCTGCGCTCGCGCTGTCTGCAGTCAGCGCCGGCCTCTTTGTGGTGCCCTTGCAGGCCATGGCGCAGCGCCGGGCAAAACCGGAGGTGCGCGGACGCATCCTTGCAGCAGGCGGCATCATGAATGCGGCAACCGCCAGCCTTGGCCAGTTCACCCTCGCCGCGATAGCGCTTCTCTCCCTGCCCCTGCAGGCCGCCTTTGGCTATATAGCGGTCGTGTCCGGGCTGGCGGGCCTGTTTGCGCTCTGGCGGATGACACGGCCCGGACGCTACCAACCGTAAAGCGCTCTCGCCAAATGGACGAGGCCGCGCTAAGGCGTGGATACATGGAGCTGATTCAGACTACCGAACATCTGGCCAATGCCTGTGAGGCCCTTGGCAAGGACCGCCATATAGCGGTCGATACCGAGTTCATGCGCGAAAGCACGTTCTGGCCGCAACTCTGCCTGATCCAGGCGGCCGGCACGAAAGCCGAAGTGCTGATCGACCCGATGGCAGAGGGCATCAGCCTTGATCCCTTCCTCGCGCTTTTGTGCAAGACCGACACGGTGAAGGTGTTTCACGCCTGCCGTCAGGATCTGGAAATCTTCTTTCACAAGGGATCAGAGCTGATCCCCGACCCGCTGTTCGACACCCAGATCGCCGCAGCAGCCGTGGGGCTGGGAGACAGTATCTCCTATGACAATCTCGTGCGCGAGCTTCTGGGGCGCGAGATCGACAAGGGCTCGCGCTTTACCGACTGGTCGCGCCGCCCGCTATCTGACCGGCAGGCCGAATATGCGCTCGCCGATGTCACCCATCTGCGCGATCTCTACCCGCTTCTGACCGAGAAGCTGGATGATGCGGGGCGCGAGGGCTGGCTCTCTGAAGAAATGCGCCTTCTGACCAATCCGGAGACCTACCGGATGGCGCCGGGCGATGCGTGGAAGCGCCTGAAGCCGCGCAAGACGAGCACGAAATGGCTCGCCGCCATGAAAACGGCCGCAGAGTGGCGCGAGCTGGAAGCCCAGACCCGCGACATCCCCCGCAGCCGCATCATGAAGGATGATGGCATTTACGAGCTGGCACAGGCCGCCCCGACGAGCGCCGAACAGCTGGCGGCCCTGCGCGCCATCCCGAAGGGCTTTGAGCGTTCCAAGCCTGCCGAGCGCCTGCTCGACATGATGCGCACGGCGATGGCGAAGCCCGAAGACCACGCGCCCAAGCTTGCCCGCCAGACCCATCTGCCGCCCAATATCGGCCCCGTGGTGGAGCTGCTCAAAGTGCTGCTGCGCGCTGTCGCCGAGGAAGAGGGCGTTGCCCCGCGCCTCATCGCCACCGTGCCGGAC
>CAZCEG010000331.1:1993-3088 GCA_964497275.1 uncultured Oceanicaulis sp. | reverse complement strand
AGGTATTGCGTGATATCGCTCATTCGGCAGGCTCCAGCTCGGGCATGGCTTTGGCGGCCGCGCGGGCCATCAGATCGGCATGGATGGCGGCGGCGGCGTCCTGACCATCCTTTATGGCCCAGACCACAAGCGACGCGCCGCGCACAATGTCTCCGCCAGCATAGACGCCGGGCAGGGAGGTGCGGCAGCGCTCGGTGACGCGCACCGTGCCGCGCGGGGTCAGCACAGGTCCGCCCCCTGCGGTAAGGCCGTCCACGTCTTCAGGCTCATAGCCCAGCGCCGCGATCACGAGATCGGCGGGCATGTCGCGCTCAGAGCCTGCAATCGCCACCGGGCGGCGGCGGCCAGAGGCATCGGCCCCGCCAAGGCTCATGCGCTGCACGCGCACGCCGGAAACGGTCTCGGCATCGCCCAGAACGGCTACAGGCGCGGAGAGCCATTCAAAAACCACGCCTTCTTCCTCGGCATGGGCGACCTCGCGGGCAGAGCCCGGCATGTTCGCCCTGTCACGCCGGTAAAGGCAGGTGACGGCGCTGGCGCCCTGACGGATGGCGGTGCGCACGCAGTCCATCGCCGTATCGCCGCCGCCAATGACGATGACGCACTTGTCCTTCGCATCAAGGCGGCCAGAGGTGAAGCTTTGAGGCGTTTCGCCAAATCCGCGCCGGTTGGATGCGGTCAGAAACTCCATGGCAGGGACGAGGCCTGCACTGCCGCCGCCGGGGCAGGTCAGCTGGTGGGCCTTGTAGGTGCCGATGGCGAGGAAGACAGCGTCATGGCGCGCGCGCAGCTCTTCAAGGCTGATATCGCGGCCAAGCTCGGTATTCAGCCTGAAGGCAACGCCGCTTTTCTCGAGGCGCTCCGTGCGCCGGGTGACGACCGTCTTGTCCAGTTTGAAGTTCGGAATGCCATAGACCAGGAGCCCGCCTGCCCTGTCATAGCGGTCATAGATCGTCACCGAATGGCCTTGCTCGCGCAGGCGTTCAGCCGCCGCTAGGCCTGCCGGGCCAGCGCCGACCACCCCTACCGAGAAGCCGGTATCGCGCCTGGGGCGGATCGGCGTGATCCAGCCCTTTTTCCACGCGGTCTCGGTTA
>CAZCEG010000331.1:0-1983 GCA_964497275.1 uncultured Oceanicaulis sp. | reverse complement strand
GTTTCCACCGCGCCAATGGTGACCGCGCCATGGCCGGACTGCTCGATCACGCACGACCCCTCGCACAGGCGATCCTGCGGGCAGATACGGCCACAGATTTCCGGCATGGTGGAGGTCGCGCTGGAGCGCTCCCACGCCTCCTGCATGCGCCCTTCAGCGGCCAGCATCAGCCAGTCCGGGATGTCATTGTGCAGCGGGCAACCAGACTGGCAGAAGGGCACACCACACTGCGAGCAGCGCTCTGCCTGCTCTGCGCCCGCCTTGGCGTCAAACGGGGCGTAAATCTCGTCAAAATCCTTGCGGCGCTCCTTTGCGGGGCGCTTGGAAGGATATTGCTGGTCCAGCCCGGTAAACTTGAGCATGGCCGTCTCCCCGTTCATCGCTGCGCGGGCAGGATTATCCGCGCAAAGCCCCGCCGGGCGGAGCGCGCCCGCCCCGTCAGATGCGTGGGGCAGGGGCAGCCATCCGGGCGGGACAGATCTGGTGCCAGAACGCGCGAAATGAACTTCGTCTTTGTCCGGACATCTGCTGCATTGCAACATGAAGAGCGGCGGCGCGCAAGGGCGGCGCATTTGCTTACCCGCAAGTTTTCTGCACCCGGTAATTGACAATCATTCGCATTTGCGGCTAGCTGCACATGCAAATGCGTCGCAATCAATGGCGGTTGTGGCGGACCAGCGGATAAGTGTCTGTTTCCCATGTATGTCTGCATCTGCAATGCGCTCAAATGCTCCCAGTTCCGCGAAGCCGCGATCAGCGGCGCGCAGGATGTGACGAGCGCATTCAAGGCCTGTGGCGCCAAGCCCCGCTGCGGACGCTGCCTTGAAGAGGCTGCCAGCGTGATCGAACAGGCCCTGCCGAAACTCGCCGCCCTGCCGGCTGCTGTGCCTGCCGAATAGGCTGCAAACGCGTCTTAGAAACAAACTCAATTAAAACAAAGACTTGGCGCGCCGCGCCGAACACCCTATCTTGGCTGTCAGCTTTGCACGGCAGCAGGAAGGATGAAGCTCATGAAGGGCGATAGCGGCGTTATCGAACATCTCAACAAGGCGCTCAAACTGGAGCTGACCACGGTCAACCAGTATTTCCTGCATGCGCGCATGTTCAAGAACTGGGGCTTCAACAAGATCGCCAAGATCGAGTACGAGGAATCCATCGATGAGATGAAGCATGCCGACATGCTCATCGACCGGATCCTCTTCCTGGAAGGCCTGCCCAACGTGCAGGACCTCGGCAAGGTGATGATCGGCGAGACGCTGAAAGAGTGTCTCGAGTGCGATCTGAAAGCCGAGCACAAGGCCCATCCCGTCTACAAGGAAGCCATCGCCTATTGCGAGGAAGTACGCGATTACGGCTCACGCGACCTCTTGGAAGTGATCCTGAAATCGGAAGAAGAGCATATCGATTTTCTCGAAACCCAGCTGGAGCTGATCGAGCGCATTGGCGAGGTCCGCTACATGCAGTCGATGATGGGCGAGCAGGAGTAAGCGGGCTAGCGCCGATGCCTCACATCTAAGGAAGAGCCGTAATGTTTGGCATCAAGCTTCTTCTGATTATGCAATCGGCGTTTCATTTTTATAGCGTGGACGCCGGAACTGTATCCTTTGTCTACCGCGACAGCCTTCATCAGCAGGGCGAAGTGGAACTGGTACGTCTTCGAGCCAGGGACCTGCATTTTGCAATGACGGATTGCTCCAGCGAGGAGCTTTTCTGCCTTCAGGATCAGACGGGCTATGAGATTGCCTTCCCGAAATCTCCGCAGGTGCCTGATCTGATTTTCGGCCGTTACGAAAGTTGGAATACAGTGCGTTATACCTACAACGTACTCCATGAAGCTGTAACTATGTTCCGGGAATCGGCCATGGTCTACACAATCAGGCGCTCGGGAGGTGGCCGGCCAGATACGCTGTTCCAGATGTCGACCGCGTGCGGACTGATCTATGCCGAGTTCATCTGTGAGCTCATGTCCAGTGAACTCGGCAT
>CAZCEG010000330.1:0-3088 GCA_964497275.1 uncultured Oceanicaulis sp. | reverse complement strand
CGTTGATGAAGGTGATCTTCATGGCGAGGAAGGCGTTGGCGGCATACTTGATCAGCTCGGAGGTGCGCCGGGAGGTGAATACGATCGGCGTCTCATTGAGGAAAAGCGGGCGATAGAGATCGCGCATGATGTCGCGGGCGCGGGCATCATCGGTGCCGACCACCACGCGGTCAGGACGCTTGAAATCGTCAATCGCAGCGCCTTCGCGCAGGAATTCCGGGTTGGAAACAACGGCGAAATCGCCATCGGGGCGGGCCTTGCGGATCAGGGCTTCCACCTCGTCGCCCGTGCCGACGGGCACGGTGGACTTGTTCACCACGACCGTGAAGCCGTTCATCACCGAGGCGATTTCCTCGGCGGCGGCATACACATAGGTCAGGTCAGCATGGCCATCACCGCGGCGCGAAGGCGTGCCCACGGCAATGAAGACGACATCAGCCTCGCGCACGGCCTCGGTCAGATCGGTGGCAAAATCGAGCCGGCCCTCGCGCACATTGCGCTGGACCAGCTGATCAAGGCCCGGCTCGTAGATCGGCACGCCGCCAGAGCGCAAAAGGGCGATCTTTTCCTCGTTCTTGTCGATACAGGTCACCTGATGGCCGAAATCGGCAAAACAGGCACCCGATACCAGACCGACATAGCCCGTCCCGATCATCGCTACGCGCATGTGTGTAATCCTTCTGGAGATATGTTTGCCGGGGTAATGCCCTCAAAGCACTGCCGGGTGCAAGCCCCGGCCTATCCCCGCGTGATCAATATTTCGATCTCAGGACTTCAACAGGGCTTCAAGAATCTGGCGCACCTCGGCGCCGTGTTCGGCATCGGCCAGGCCATAGGCGACGGAGGCGCGCAGATAGCCGGTCTTGGAACCGGTATCGAGTGTCTCGCCGTCAAAGCGCACTGCGTGGAAAGGACTGGACTCCATCAGCCTTAGCATGGCGTCGGTCAGCTGTATCTCGCCGCCTGCGCCCGGCTTCTGCTCCTCAAGAGCATCGAAAATTTCAGGCTGCAGAATGTAGCGCCCCGATATCATCAGGTTGGATGGAGCATCTTTCTCGGCAGGCTTTTCCACCATGCCCTTCATCTCGATAAGATCTCCGTTCCGGCCTCCGGGCTCGATAATGCCGTAGGAGCTCACCTTGCTCATGGGCACTTCTTCCACGGCGATGATGTTGCCGCCAATCGCCTGGTACGCCTTGGTCATGGCGGCGAGGAAGGGTACTTCCGAGCGCATCAGCATGTCAGGCAGAAGAACCGCGAACGGCTCATCGCCCACGATATCGCGCGCGCACCACACCGCATGGCCTAGGCCGAGCGGGGCCTGCTGGCGTACAAAGCTGCATGCGCCCGGCGCAGGCAGATCGGCCTTTAGCTGATTGAGAAGGGCTGTCTTGCCCTTGGCTTCCAGCGTGGCTTCCAGCTCGTAGGCGCTGTCGAAATAGTCTTCGATGGCCGCCTTGTTGCGCCCGGTGACGAAGACGAAATGCTCGATGCCGGCCGCGCGGGCCTCGTCCACGACGTAATGAATAGCCGGCCGGTCAAAAACAGGCAGCATTTCCTTCGGCATCACCTTGGTGGCGGGAAGTACGCGCGTTCCAAGCCCGGCAACAGGCAGGACGGCCTTGCGGACCGGTTTGATCGGCATGGGATACATTCTCCGGGCGGGCTGGCGCTATTCGACGGTTACCGATTTGGCCAGATTGCGGGGCTGGTCGACATCGGTGCCCTTGTAGACCGCGACATGATAGGCAAGCAACTGTATCGCCGCCGCGATCAGAAGCGGGTTGGTGAGCACATCGCCCGCTGGCAGCACGATGGTCCGGGCCGCCTCCCCGGCGAGCGCTTTCTCCCCTTCCGGGTCGGTGATCACGATGACATGGGCGCCCCGGCTGGCCACCTGCTGGATGGAGGAGCGGGTCTTGTCAAACAGGCCATCTTGCGGCGCTATGACGATGACTGGCACACCCTCCTCAACAAGCGCGATGGGGCCGTGTTTCAGCTCGCCCGCCGCATAGCCTTCGGCATGGATATAGCTGATCTCTTTAAGCTTCAGCGCGGCTTCCAGCGCCATCGGGAAATACTGGTTGCGGCCCAGATAGAGCACGGTGGGGTGCGCCGCGATCTCGTGGGCAAGCGTCTCTATGGCGTCTTCGGTCTCCAGCGCTTTCACCATCTGGCCGGGAGCGGAGACGAGGGCGGCAACGCGCCTTGCTTCTTCGTCCGCATCGATCCAGCCACGCTGGCGGCCTGCGAGGACAGCTAGACAGGCAAGGGCAGAGAGCTGGCAGGTGAAGGCCTTGGTCGAGGCGACCCCGATCTCCGGACCGGCAAGGGTCGGCACCACCAGGGAGGCTTCGCGCGCCATGGTGGAGTGGGGCGTGTTGACAAGCGCGATGGTGGGAAGACCTGCCTGCTTGCAAAGCCGCAGGGCTTCCAGCGTGTCGGCCGTCTCGCCGGACTGGGAGATGAAGAGCGCCACATCGCCTTTGAGGAAGACCGGGTCGCGATAGCGGAATTCGGAGGCGATATCGACCTGCACGGCGAGCCCGCCAAGGGCTTCAAACCAGTAGCGCGCTATCTCACCGGCATAGGCCGCCGTCCCGCAGCCCACGATCAGAAGCCGGGTGGCGTTACCGAAGTCGAGCCCCTTGATGTCGCGCACCGTGTTGGCGAATACGTCGCAGTAATGGGTGATGGTGCGCCCGATCACTTCGGGCTGCTCATGGATTTCCTTTTCCATGAAGTGGCGGTGATTGCCCTTCTCCGCCAGCACATGGCTGGTTTCCGCCGGAACGGCAGGCCGGTCCATTGGCTTGCCCGAGCGATCGGTGACCGAAATCGTCCCGGCGCGGATGACAGCCAGATCGCCATCTTCAAGAAACACGATGCGGCGTGCATGGCCCGAAAGCGCCAGCGGGTCGGACCCCAGAAAACCCATGCCGTCGGAAAGCCCTGCCACCAGCGGCGCACCCTTGCGGGCACCAAGGATCAGGTCCGGCTCGCCCTCGATCATCACCCCCAGCGCAAATGCGCCCTCAAGACGTGGCAGCACGGCGCGCAGCGCTGCTTCGGCAGAGCCTGCCGTCTC
>CAZCEG010000329.1:2749-3106 GCA_964497275.1 uncultured Oceanicaulis sp. | reverse complement strand
CGTCCGAGCTTTCATTCAGCGGGATGCGCAGCTTGCCGCACGGGCCGGTCATGGCGCGCGAGAGCAGGCCGGTATGGGCACCCTTGATGTCGAAATAGCGGATTTCGCGGAAGTTGAAGACGCGCTCGTAAAAGCCCGCCCAATGGTTCATCCGGCCCATGAAGACGTTATGGGTAAGGTGATCGAGCATTTCGAGGCCAACACCGCCGGGCTTCGCGCCGGGGATCGGCTCAAAGCTCTCATCATAGATGTTGGTGTCGCCATACTGGTCGACGAGATAGAGCACCGAACCGCCAATGCCTTTCAGCGCCGGCAGGTTCTGCTCATCACCCCAGAGCGGCGTGCCATAGGGCTCTG
>CAZCEG010000329.1:0-2739 GCA_964497275.1 uncultured Oceanicaulis sp. | reverse complement strand
CGCCTTCTTCGCCTCGCGCACCCGGAACGCCATCGCATTGGCGGACGGACCATGCTCAGCGCGGAAATCAGCCGCCTGGCCTGTTGTCTCGCGGTTCACAAGGAAAGTGATGTCGCCTTGCGCATAGCGCACGATGTCGCGCGTCTTGTGCTTTGCCACGGCCACAAAGCCGAGCAGGGTGAAGAGCTTGTCCAGCTTCTCCGGCTCCGGGCTCGTATACTCGACGAACTCGAAACCGTCGGTCCCCAGCGGGTTCTCGAACAGATCGGCCATGGCAGGGCTCCTTTGTATTGTGAGGGACAGACAGGCAAGGCGCGCTGCTTGCGCCACCAGGGGGCCCGTCCGGTCATGGGAACCTTCTGCCGGAAAATAGTATCATTTGCAACTAAATTGGTGGGCTAACTCCTCGCACGTAATGTTATCACCGGTTTGACAGCGGTGCGCCCTGCCCCCGAAATAGCGTCCAACAAAAAGCTTCGGGGAGGCAGACATGACCGGGATCATCACAGCGCTGGCTGCTGCGCTGGCGCTGGCGACAGCCGCGTTCGCGCAAGAGGCCGATACCGCAGACAACGTCACCATCATCCATGCGGGCCATCTGATCGCTGTACCGGGCCAGCCGGTGCGTTCGCAGGTCTCCGTGATCGTGCGCAATGGACGCATCGAGGGGATCGAGGACGGTTTTGTCACCCGCGACGGCGCGGTAGTCACCGACCTTTCCGGACACTATGTGCTGCCTGGCCTGATCGATTCCCACGTCCACCTGCTCTCCCAGCGCGGCCCTGACAGCCGTCTGCAGCCCTTCACGCTGTCCAGCGCCGACCGCGCCTTTATCGGTGCGCGCCACGCCCGCACCACGCTGCTGGCGGGCTTTACCACGGTGCAGGATGTGGGCGGTGATCTGGAAGCCATCCTCGCCTTGCGTAATGCCATCCGTAATGGCGACGCCGTTGGTCCGCGCATGCGTGTGGCTGGCCCCTCCATCACGCCGACGGGCGGCCATGGCGATATCAATGGCTATAACCAGCAGGTGATCCAGAACTTCGCCAGCCCCGGCGCGTGTAATGGCCCGGCAGACTGCGCCCGAGCGGTGCGTTCGCTCGTTCAGGCGGGCGTCGATACCATCAAGATCACGGCGACGGGCGGGGTGCTGTCAAACACCGCTGCCGGGCTTGAGGTGCAGTTCATGGATGATGAGCTCACCGCCATCGTTCAAGCCGCCGAGATGATGGGCCGCCGCGTCACCGCCCATGCCCATGGCGTCACGGGCGTGAACGCGTTTCTGGCTGCGGGCGGGCATTCCATCGAGCACGGCACCTTCCTTGATAACGAATCCATCCGGCTGTTCCGCCGCTCCGGCGCGTTCCTCGTGCCGACTGTGATGGCGGGCGAATTCGTGACGCTGGAAGCGGAAGCCAATGCCGCCTGGATGACGCCCTTCCAGCGCGCCAAGGCGCTTCAGGTCGGCCCGCAAATGGTCGACATGCTGCGCAGAGCCCATAGCGGCGGTGTGCGCGTAGCCTTCGGCACCGATTCCGGGGTAAGCGCGCATGGCGACAATGCCCGCGAATTCGAGCTGATGGTGCAGGCTGGCATGACACCCGCCGAAGCCATCATCGCAGCTACCCTCAATGCAGCAGAACACCTGCAGATGGAGAACGAGATCGGCCGCATCGCGCCGGGCTTCCATGCAGACATCATCGCGGTCAGCGGCAATCCGCTGGAAAACATCTCTGAACTTCGCGATGTGGACTTTGTCATGGCCGCAGGCGTGATACACAAGGCCCCATGAGCAACGAATCTTCCCAACTCGACGCCCAGTTTTCCGGCACCAAATCCGTCGCGGACGCTCTGCGCTTTGACGAAAAGGCGCTTGAGACCTGGATGAAGGCGCACGTGGACGGGTATGCCGGTCCGCTGGAGGTGAGCCAGTTCCGGGGCGGCCAGTCCAACCCCACCTACAAGCTCACCACGCCTGCCCGCCAGTATGTGCTGCGGCGCAAGCCGCCGGGCGTGCTGCTGCCATCTGCCCACGCCGTGGACCGCGAGTTCACGGTGATGAAGGCACTCGGCGAAGCCGGATTCCCGGCCCCCATCATGTACGGCCTGTGCGAGGACGCTGACGTGATCGGCACGGCCTTCTATGTGATGGAGTTCGTGGAGGGCCGCATCTTCTGGGACGCCTATCTGCCCGGCATGGAGCCAGCAGAGCGCCGCGCCATCTATGACGCGTCGAACGCTGCGCTCGCGCATCTTCACTCCATCGATGTCGAGACGGCGGGCCTTGGCGATTACGGCAAGCCCGGAAACTATTTCGAGCGCCAGATCGGCCGCTGGACCAAGCAGTACAAGGCGGCGGAAACCCGCCCCATCCCGGCGATGGACCGTCTGATCGAGTGGCTGCCCGCCAATGCGCCTGCACAGGAGCGCACCAGCGTCGTCCACGGCGATTACCGCCTCGACAACATGATCTTCCACCCCACAGAGCCGCGCGTTATCGCAGTGCTGGACTGGGAACTCTCAACGCTCGGCGATCCGCTGGCCGACTTCACCTACCAGCTCATGCAATGGCGCACGCCGAAGGAAATCCGCTCCGGCTTTCTCGGCGTGGATCTGAAGTCGCTCGGCATCCCTACGGAAGAAGAATACGTCGCGGCGTATTGCGAACGCACCGGGCGCAGCGGCATTCCCAAGCTCGATTTCTATATCGCCTACAATATTTTCCGCCTGGCCGGCATC
>CAZCEG010000328.1:0-3109 GCA_964497275.1 uncultured Oceanicaulis sp. | reverse complement strand
AATAGCTGGCCATGCGCGCGATCACATCACCCGGCTCCGACCCCGCAATCAGCATGGCGCGGTGGCGGGCTTGGATGAAGCCATCGCCCTGCATCCTGTCGAGAAAGGCAAGCAGGCCATCATAATAGCCCGCCACATTGATCAGCCCCACGGGCTTCAAGTGCCGGCCAAGCTGGCTCCACGTCCAGATCTCGAACAATTCCTCCATGGTCCCGATCCCGCCGGGCAGAGCGATGAAGCCGTCCGCCTCGTCGGCCATCACCTGCTTGCGCTCATGCATGGAGGAGACGACGCGCATATCCTCCACGCCCGCATGGGCGATCTCGCGGTGATGGAGAAAGTCCGGGATCACGCCCGTGACCGCCCCGCCCGCCTCCACGGCGGCGGTCGCCAGCACGCCCATCAGTCCCACCTGCCCCCCGCCATAGACGAGGCGTATGCCCTCACGGGCAAGGTGGGTGCCAAGCGCCGCAGCGGCTTCAGCATAAAGGGGCGATGAACCGGGGCTGGACCCGCAATAGACACAGATGGAGCGCATCTGACCCCTTTAGCGTCCAAAGCGGATTCGGCCAAGCGCGCGCGTTAGCGCGGCTTCACCGCTGCCAGCAGGTAATTCACCCCGGCATCAGACGAGATGAAGAAGCTGTCTTTGAGCGGATTATAGCTGACACCGACGGGCGTCTCGCAGCTCAAGCCCGCTGACGTCAGCGCGGCCTCCACCTCAGCCGGCTTTACCAGCTTGTCAAAGCGGTGCGTGCCGCGCGGCAGCCAGCCCAGCACGTATTCGGCGCCGAAAATGGCCGTCACGAAGGCGCGGCTGGTGCGGTTGATCGTGCCGACAATCATCAGCCCGCCGGGCTTCACCATCGCCGCGCAGTCTTTGAGGAACTGCACCGGATCAGCGACATGTTCGACCACTTCCAGATTGAGCACGATATCGAACCGGCCCGGCCCTTCGGCTGCCAGCAATTGCTCCGCCGTACCGTGGCGGTAATCGATGGTAAGGCCAGCGCCTTCGGCATGGACCATCGCTGTCTTGATATTGCCCTCGCCTGCATCAACGCCGGTCACCTCTGCGCCCAGACGCGCCATCGGCTCGGAGACGAGCCCGCCCCCGCAGCCAATATCGAGCAGTTTCAGACCTTTGAGCGGCTCACGCCCCTCGCGGCCGAAATGGGCGGCGGCCCGCTCGCGTATCCAGGTCAGGCGCGCAGGGTTGAACTTGTGCAAGGGAGCGAACTTGGAGTGCGGGTCCCACCACTCGCCTGCCATGCGGGCAAACTTCTCCACCTCGGCCGGATCGATGGAGGGGCTGGAGAGCGTTTCGGGCGCGGTAGCACTGGCCATGATCACCTCGGGGGGAGCTTTGCAGGTTCGCCCTATATATGGGACGGGCACACGCGCGAGGCGAGCCCCTTTTTGCCGCAGGGGGGTGCCCCCCTATCAGGCGTCATTCCGGGCGTAGCGAAGCGCAGAGCCGGAACCCAGCCTGCCGTCTCCATCGGCGCACGCTTGTGCCGGGCATCAAGGAAAACTGGGTTCCAGATAAGCCCTGACGGGCTTTCTGGAATGACGCGGAGAAGTGACGTGACTCGCCCCCCTCAAATCCCCAGAGCTGCCTGCACATCCTTTGTCCAGCCGACATGAACGGCCTTGCCCGTCTCGATGACGGGGCGCTTGATGAGGGTGGGGTGTTCGGTCAGGACCGCAATGATCCCGGCCTCGCCTGAGGCCCGCGCCTTGTCGGCATCAGACAGCTTGCGCCAGGTCATCGAGGCCCGGTTGACCAGCCGCTCCGCGCCGGCAGCCTTCGCCCATCCGGGCAGGCGGCCGGGTACGGAAGGCTCGGCGCGGATATCGACAAATTCGGGCGCGAGCCCTGCCGCCTCCAGCGCGGACAGCGCCTTGCGGCAGGTATCGCACGTCTTCAGGCCGTAAACCCTCATGCCAGAAGCGCGATCACATTGCGCACCGCAATCACGATCAGGCAGAGCGTGGCGAGCGTGTAGAGCGCAAAGCGCACAGGGATGAAGTTCACCGTCGCCTGGAAGACGGAGTGGGCGATGCGCAGGAGCACGTAAGACCACGCAAAACCGATATTGATCGGATCACCCACACCCACGAGATGGCTGTACATCGCCAGCGCATAGAAGAGCACGGGCTGCTCATGGAGATGGTTGTGATTGTCGGCCACCTGACGGACGCTGCGCGGCAGCACGTCCATCTCCGACTTTTCCTTCAGCTTAGCCGCGTTGATCCCGGCTTTTTGCATGGCGGGAATACGCGTGGCGTACATCCACGCCCACATGACCAGCGTCCAGCACACCAGCGCCAGAACCGGCACCATCATCGATCCATACATGACACGTCTCCTCCCTTGGCGGGCGTGTGTTCACGCCTCGCGGATGGAGCGGAGCTAATCCTGACTCCGCGCAAAGGGGAAGGGATTTGCGCTAACGCCCGGAACCAGCCGGAGCCGCTTCCGCGCGGGCGGCCTGCCAGGTGGCGACAAAAACGCTCATCTCCAGCGATTCCAGGATCTGCCCGGAATTGCCCAGCACGCCGATATCGGCCGAGCCGGAGCGGACGCGCACCGCGCCTGCATCGGTGGCAGAGACCACAAGGCCCGGCTCATCCGGCGCACGCCAGGAGGCACCTGCCTCCATCTCGCGGGCAAACAGGACACGGCCAGAGCCATCGCGCACTTCCAGCGTCACCGGCGACATGGCGGTGAACACCAGAGCTTCAGGCGATTGCGCGGCAGGAAGGCCCGACCAGATGCGCGCCGGATCGGGCGCAGCGGTGCTTTCCACCATCGGGCGCGGCGTTGCCAGCAGCGCTGCCGGATCGGGCGCGTCGGCAAAGGCGCCGTTGCGCGTGATGTGGACGCCATACCAGCTCGTCGCGCCGAGCGTACAGGCGAGGATCAGCGCCGCACCGATCATGCCCTTGGGCAGGCGGAACTCGCGCTTTTTCTTCGGTGAGGTCGGCTGGGCGCGGCCGGTTTCGCACTCCACCTCGGCCTTGAACTGGTCGACCACGCTGGTGACATCCAGCTCGAGGAAGGCGGCATAGGCTCTCAGATAGCCGATGGAGTAGGCGCGCGAGG
>CAZCEG010000327.1:1836-3115 GCA_964497275.1 uncultured Oceanicaulis sp. | reverse complement strand
GCATGGGTCCCCGGGACCTCGCTGACGCTCGGCCCGAGGATGACAGTGTTTGGGGCTTTAGATGTCGCGAAAACCACTCCGATTGTCATTCTCCGGTCGCGAAGCGATCCGGGGAACCCATTCCTGCAACGAACCCGCTAGCGTCCATCTCTCAGGCATGGGTCCCCGGGACCTCGCTTCGCTCAGCCCGAGGATGACAGCGGAGAGTTGGATGTTAGTCTTCAGTGATGAGTGCTGAACGGACCTATTTCGTTTACCTGCTGGCCAGCCAGAAGAACGGCACGCTCTATTGTGGTGTTACCAGCGATCTTGTCCGGCGCGTCCATGATCACCGGGAGAGCAATGTTCCGGGATTTGCGAGCAAGTATGGCGTGAAACGTCTCGTCTGGTACGAGGTGTATTCCGACATCAATGAGGCGATCTTTCGCGAGAAGCGGATCAAGAAATGGCCACGCCAGTGGAAAATCAACCTCATCGAGGCTGAAAACCCTGACTGGAACGATCTCTGGAAAAGTATTCTCTGAAATGCCCCCCATTGTCATTCTCCGGTCGCGAAGCGATCCGGGGAACCCATTCCTGCAACGAACCCGCTAGCTCACGCTATCAGGCATGGGTCCCCGGGACCTCGCTGACGCTCGGCCCGAGGATGACAGTGTTTGGGGTTTTGGGGATCCACCACAAAAAACCCTAAGGCCGGTAGCGCGGCTTTTTATCGCCTCGGTCGCGCAATGGTGCAGAGAGCCGTGCAAACTCGGTCAGCAAGCCCCTGGTCTCTGCCGGATCGATGATCTCCTCCACCCAGAAGCGTTCGGCCGTCTTGAAGGGTGAGGAGAAGGACCGCATCTGGCGGGAGAGCTCTGCCTTCATCGCGGCCGGGTCTTCAGCTGTTTCCAGCGCCGCCTTGAACGCAGCCTCCACCCCGCCTTCGAGCGGCAGCGAGCCCCAGTCGCCCGACGGCCAGGCATAGCGATAGCGAAAACCGGTATGGTTCATCATGGCCGCGCCCGCGACGCCAAAGGCCTTCCTCACGATGATCGCGCACATGGGCACTGATGCCTGATAGAGCGCGGCGAGCGCGCGCGCGCCATGGCGGATCGTGCCGGCGCGTTCGGCGCGCGTGCCGATGACGAAGCCGGGAATATCCACGAAATGAACAATCGGCAGGCGGAAAGTTTCGGCCAGATCGATGAAGCGCGTCAGCTTCTGCGCGGAATCGGCCGTCCAGCCGCCACCATAGACTTTGGGGTTCGAAGCGATGACCGCGACCGGCCAGCCATCA
>CAZCEG010000327.1:0-1826 GCA_964497275.1 uncultured Oceanicaulis sp. | reverse complement strand
AGCCATCAAGCCGCGCAAAGGCGGTGATGACAGACTGGCCGAAATTGCGGCCCATCTCGAACACGCTTGCCTTGTCCATCGTCGAGGCAAGGATGGCGTGCATGTCGTAAGGATAGCGCTTGTCGCGCGGCACGATTGAAGAGAGCGCCGGATCAGTGCGGGCGGGATCGTCCGTCGGTGTGGTACGCGCGGGCAGTTCGTGGACGGAGTTTGGCAGATAGGAGAGAAACCAGCGCGCGGCCTCCATCGCTTCGGCTTCGCTGGCAAAGGCATCATCGACTGCGCCAGCGGCGAGCTGGATGTCCGCTCCGCCGAGCTCCTCCTTGGTGACGTGCTCACCGATGCCCGCGACCACGGGCGGGCCGGCGACGAACATCTGCGCCTGTCCTTTGACCATCACCGAATAATGGCTGGAGACGGCGCGCGCGGCGCCGAGCCCCGCCACCGGCCCCAGCAATAGCGAGACCACAGGCACGGTCTCCAGGTTCTCCACCACCAGATCCCAGGCCGGATTGAAGGGCACATAGGTTGCGCCCATGTCGAGGATGGATTTGACCGAGCCGCCACCACCCGTGCCTTCAATCAGGCGCACTATCGGCAGGCGCAGATCGCGCGCCATGGCCTCGGCCTGAATCTGTTTCTCCACGATGGCCGCATCGGCGGCGCCGCCGCGCACGGTGAAATCGTCAGCGACCAGCACCACGTCGCGGCCACGGATTTGCGCGCGGCCAAAGACGCACTTGGCGGGCATCAGCCCGGTAAGCTTGCCATTCTCGTCATAGCTTGCTGTGCCTGCTATGGAGCCGATCTCGCGAAAGCTCCCCTCATCGGATAGAAGGGCGATGCGCTCTCGCACATTCAGCCGCCCTGCAGCGCGCTGGCGCTCCAGCTTGTCCGGCCCGCCCATGGCGCGGGTCAGCGCCTGACGCTTGCGCAACTCGTCAATTTCGTCTTTCCAGCTCATCCCGTTTCATTCCCCGCGCATCAGGACTTCGACTCACATGGCCAGTTTTCCCTTTGAGATCGCCGCCGTCGATGGCCAGGCGCGCACCGGCACGCTGAAAACATCGCGCGGAGACATCCGCACGCCCGCCTTCATGCCGGTGGGGACGGCCGCGACGGTGAAGGCGCTCTATCCCGATCAGGTAAGGCAGGCAGGCGCGGACATACTTCTGGGCAATACCTATCACCTGATGCTGCGCCCCGGTGCAGAGCGGGTGAAGCGTCTCGGGGGCTTGCATCATTTCATGCGCTGGGACGGGCCGATCCTCACCGATTCCGGCGGGTTTCAGGTCTGGTCGCTCGCTGGCCTTCGCAAGATGAGCGAGGAGGGCGTCGCCTTCAAAAGCCATATCGATGGCTCAAAGCACATGCTCACCCCTGAGCGCTCGATAGAGATTCAGGCAGACCTCCTCGGCGCTGACATCTCAATGCAGCTCGATGAATGCACACCTTTCCCCTGCGAGCGCGATGCGGCGGCGAAATCCATGGAGCTCTCGATACGCTGGGGGCGGCGCTCCAAGCAAGCGTTCGGGGAGCGTGCGACGCAGAACCTCTTTGGCATCGTGCAGGGCTCGGTCTATCCCGACTTGCGCCAGCAATCAGCCGAGGCGCTGATCGAGACAGGCTTTGACGGCTATGCCGTTGGCGGGCTGGCGGTCGGCGAAGGCTTTGAGATGATGTGCAATGTGCTGGACGTGACCACGCCGCACCTGCCCAAGGATCGCCCGCGCTATCTGATGGGGGTGGGCCGCCCGATTGACCTTGTGGAGGCCGTGGCGCGCGGGATCGATATGTTTGACTGCGTGATGCCGACCCGTTCTGGC
>CAZCEG010000326.1:0-3117 GCA_964497275.1 uncultured Oceanicaulis sp. | reverse complement strand
ACTCATCCTCGGTCAGTGTCGTGACGCCGAGTTCAGTCGCCTTCTTCAGCTTCGAGCCTGCGCCCGGACCGGCGATGAGATAGTCGGTTTTCGCCGAAACAGACCCTGCCACCTTCGCGCCAAGGCTTTGCGCGCGGGCTTTCGCCTCATCGCGGGTGAAACGCTCCAGCGAGCCGGTGAAGACCACGGTCTTGCCGGCCACAGGGCTGTCGGTCGCGACGGCTTCAGCATCCTCCACCGTCACTTGCGCCAGCAGACGGTCCAGAGCGGCCAGGTTATGATCCTCGGCGAAGAAGCGGCCAATGGCATCGACCGCCGTATCGCCAAGCCCGTCAACGCCCAGCATTGCTTCGCGCGCCTCGCCTTCCTCGCCTGCCTTGATGGCGGCTTCATGGAAGGCCGCCCAGCTGCCATAGGTGCGCGCGAGCAGCCGCGAGGTTTCCTCGCCCACATGGCGGATGCCGAGCGCATTGATGAAGCGGGCCAGACCAATCGTGCGGCGTGCCTCGATGGCGTCAAAGAGGTTCGCGGCAGACTTCTCGCCCCACCCTTCCCGCTCGGCAATCGGCGGGGTGAACGCGCCCGAACCATTGCGCGCCGCGAGCGTGAAAATGTCGGCAGGCTCCTTCACGATGCCTTCCTCGTAGAAGGCTTCGACCTGCTTTTCGCCCAGCCCCTCAATGTCGAATGCCTTGCGCGCGACGAAGTGTTTGAGGTGTTCCTTGCGCTGATAGGGGCAGGCGAACTCGCCGGTGCAGCGCGTGACGGCATTGACCTCGCCGGTTTTCGGGTTCACCTCACGTTCGGCGGCGGTTTTCAGCGGACACGGACAGGTCTTCGGGAAGGTGAAGGGCTCGGCGCCCGGCTCACGCCGGTCTTTTAGCACTTCCACGATCTGGGGGATGACATCGCCTGCGCGCTGGACGACCACCCAGTCGCCGACGCGGATATCCTTGCGCGCGATCTCGTCCTCATTGTGCAGCGTGGCATTGGAGACAACGACCCCGCCCACCGTTACCGGTTCGAGCTTTGCCACGGGCGTGAGCGCGCCGGTGCGGCCCACCTGGATCTCGATTGCGTTGAGTTTCGTGACGGCTTTCTCGGGCGAGAATTTGTGCGCGATGGCCCAGCGCGGCGCGCGCGCGACGAAACCCAGGCGCTCCTGCCAGTCCAGCCGGTCCACCTTGTAGACCACGCCGTCAATATCATAGCCGAGCCCGGCCCTGCGCGCCTCCAGAGAGCGGTATTGGGCCAGCAGCCCCTCCACGCCACCACAGCGCACCATGTCGGGATTGGTCTGGAAGCCGAGCGCGGCAAGCCGTTCCACCGCCTCGCTCTGCGTCGCGCCCAGCGGCTGCGACAACTCCCCCCACGTATAGGCGAAAAAGCGCAAGGGCCGCGTCGCCGTCACCGCCGGATCGATCTGGCGCAGCGAGCCCGCTGCCGCATTGCGGGGGTTCTTGTAGGCGGGCTTGCCAGCCTTCTCCTGCGCTTCATTGAGCGCGGCGAAATCGGCATGGCTCAAATAGACCTCGCCGCGCACTTCCAGCACGTCCGGCACATCGCCTTGAAGCCTGTGCGGGATTTCACGAAGCGTTTTCAGGTTTGCGGTGACGTTCTCTCCCGTCTGCCCGTCCCCGCGTGTGGCGCCGGTGACCAGCACACCTCTCTCATAGCGCAAGGAGGCCGACAGGCCGTCAATCTTCGGTTCGGCGGTGAAAGCCAGTTCATCGCTCTCCGAAAGCCGCAGGAAACGGCGGATGCGGGAATCAAAATCGCGCACATCCTCTTCGGTAAACGCATTGCCGAGCGAGAGCATCGGCACGGCGTGGCGCACCTCGGAAAACTTGCCAGATGGCTTTGCCCCTATCCGCTGGGTCGGGCTTTCCGCGTGGGTCAGCTCCGGAAACGCCGCCTCGAGTGCCTCCAGGCGGGCGCGCAAGGCGTCATATTCGGCGTCGGAAATGACCGGCGCATCTTCCGCGTAATAGGCGCGGTCATGGGCCGCAATCTCTTCAGCGAGGCGTTCATGCTCGGCCGCAGCGGCGTCAGGCGACAGCTTTTCGATTTCAGACATCATGACGCCATCAGCTCATCGGCGGCAGCGCGTGCGGCTTCTGTGATCTCTGCACCCGACAGCATGCGCGCGATTTCCTCGCGGCGGGCCTCATCGCTCAGCAGGACAACGCCAGTGCGCATGGCACCGCTCGCCTCGTCCTTGGCGATCTTCCAGTGATGATCGGCACGGGCGGCCACTTGCGGCGAGTGGGTGACGACGAGCGCCTGACCGGATTTTGCCAGTTGAGACAGACGTGTGCCGACCGCAGCCGCCACCGCGCCCCCGACACCCTGATCGACCTCGTCAAACACCATCACAAGCCCGTCCTGCTGGCCCGCGAGGCACACTTTCAAGGCAAGCGCGAAGCGCGATAGCTCACCGCCAGAGGCAATGCGCTCCAGCGGGCCGAACGGCGCGCCGGGATTGGTCGAAACCTCAAAGGCAATCGCGTCCCAGCCCGATGCGCTGGCGCGGGCCTCATCGGGCGTCACGGCGACGCGGAAGCGAGCCTTGTCGAGCTTCAGAGGGCCAAGCTCTGCCATCACCGCCTGCGCCAGCCGCTCGCCTGCTTCGCTGCGTGCCTTGGAAAGCGCAGCCGCAGCGCGGGCATAGTCGGCTTCGGCGGCTTTGAGGGCGGCTTCCGCTTCGCGTTCGCGCCCCTCGCTATCGCCCACGGCTTCGAGCCGGTCAGCGAGCTCATGGCGCAGGGCGGAGAGCCGGTCGACCTCCACCTGATGCTTGCGGGCAAGCGCGCGCAAGGCAAACAGGCGCTCCTCTGTGCGCTCCAGCGCGCCCGGCTCCACCTCGAAAGCGGAAGCCGCTTCGGAGAGCGCAGCTTCCGCCTCGTCAAACTCGATCAGCGCGCGCTCGATAGCACCGGCAGCGCGGGTCAGCGCAGCCAGCGCCCTGCCTTCAGCAGACTGGTCGTCAGGCGCACCGCCAAGGCCGTCGCGCACCCGCTCCAGCGCCCGCAGCGCACCGCCAAGGCGCGCCGAGATGGCATCAGAGCCGCTGAACGCATCAGAGGCCGATTGCAGGCCGGTAAGCGCGCTTTCAGC
>CAZCEG010000325.1:0-3153 GCA_964497275.1 uncultured Oceanicaulis sp. | reverse complement strand
GCTAAGGTTCGAAGCGCTAGAGGAAATCTGCCGCCACGCGGGCCATGCCCGGTTCAATGCGCGCTGCGCGGCTATAGGTCTCCCGGGCTGCGGCGAGATTGCCTGCGGTCCGGTAGGCATAGGCCAGCGACATCAGGATGTTGGCGTTATCCTGGTCTGAGGCGAGCGCAAGCTCAAAGGCGTGCGCTGCCGAGCGGTCAAGCCCGAGCCGCGCCATGTAAAGCCCCTGCTGATAGCGCCGGAAGGGCGCATCCTGCGCAATGACGGCTGAATCGATATGGGCGAGCGCCTCACGATAACGGCCCGAGGCTGCGGCGTGGTGGGCGCGCTCATCGTGATAGATGGCTGCAAAATCAGGGGTGAGGGCAGCGGGCTGGACGCCATCAAGGCCGCGCCGGGCTTCCTCGCTCTGCCCGGCGAGGCGTGCACCGCGCGCAGCCATCAACCGGTCGCGGGTTTCACCCGACAGCGCGGCTGCGTCCGACCAGCTGGCATGAACGCCCTGCCAGTCGCCATAGGCTTCGGCCTGATAGGCGTAGCTGCGCAGCGCGAAAAGCTGTTCATCAATGGTGAGGGTATGGCGCTGGGGCAGTACCTGCTGCAGTGCCTCGACCGCGCGCGCAGGATCACCGGCTTCAATGGCGCAGGTCGCAGCAGCCAGCCAGTCACGCGCATCGCCTCCATTGCGGGCGAGCTGGGTGAAGGCGCTCACCGCAGCCGGACACTGGTCACTGCCCGCCAGCGCATAGGCACGCTCACGCAGGGCATAATCCTCTGCCACCTGACCGGACACGGTGAAGCCTGCGCCAACCAGCGCGGCAGCGATCAGCGTCTTGGCCGCGCTACCGGCCTGAAGGGAAAAGAAAAATGCCACGATGACGGTTCCGCCAATCCATCGAAGGTAGGCATCTTACCCAATTTGGTTAATATTGGCGATAGGGCGGCGGGCAGATGGCGAAAAATGTCAGAAATTGACCACCACACGCCCGATCACGCTCTGGTCTGAGGTGTCGCCCGTGCCTGCCCGGTATTCCAGCTCGAAATCAACCCGGTGACGATAGGCCCGGTAGCGATCCTCGCCAAACCAGCGCGAGACCATGATGCCAGCGCCCGCTTCCAGCCGTTCGCGCGTCATCAGGCTGTCATCAGATATCTGGCCCACCGCCGTCAGATAGGGGGTCACGGCCCAGCCCTCGCCGGTGCGGAAGCGCACGCCATGACGCACCGAAGCATAGGCGGAGCGGAACTCCGGGCTATCGGGTATCCAGGCCAGATCGCCATAGAGGCTGGTATAGGTCCAGCGGTCGGCGACCGGGTTCCAGTCCCCGCCTTGCGTCCAGCCATAGGAGGCGCGCAACAGCCAGGCATCACGCGCCCGATCACCGCCCGCGATCAGGCGTTCCGCCGCGAGGCTGAAATCATGCGCGGCAAACGGCTTCCAACGCGCGCCAAGGCCGAACTGGAGCGTCTCATCGGTGAACTGAAGCGAGCCCGGCTCAAGGCTCTGGAAGGCGCGGCCGTAGAGCGTCACGCCCCGGCCGGCCCGGTAGAGCTGTTCAGGCCGCCACCCGGCTTCCATCCCGATCTGGCTTTCAAACGTGCCCTGTTCAGGCAGGGTGAAGCCGCCCAGCACGGCATCGTCCCGGTAGGTGAGATAGCCGGTGGCATAAAAGCTTCGCTCCAGCGTCTCCACCTCGCGGCGCAGACGGTAGAGCCGCACCGGATCACTCGTGGCGGTGGACGCTGCGTGGTGGCGGTCAATCGCATCGCGGAAAGCGGTCGCAGCCGCGCTGCGCTGACCGGCAGCGGCTCTCGCATAGCCCTCTTCCTCCCGCCAGGCGGGGATTGTCGATTCCCGCCACGCCGCATCGGCAAAGAGGACAGCCGCTTCTTCATGACGGCCTGCCCGGCGATACGCATAGGCGTTGGCGAGTGCAATATCGGCATTCTCGGGATCACGCTGGCGTGCCGCTTCGAAGGCGATGAGAGCGCCTGCATTATCGCCGGCGCGCTCCAGCCACAGCCCCTTGTCGAAATGGCGGAATGCCGCGTCTTCGACGCCTATCGCCCGGTCCATCCACATGGCTGCCTCGCGCGGCTGGTCAGGCGCGATGGCGCGGGCGCGTTCCTCATAGAAGAGGGCGAGCGCGGGGCCAGAAAGGGCCGCTTCATCAAGGCGGGAGAGCCGGGCGCTCGCAGCGCCGCCATGCCCGGCAAGCCGCAAGGCGCGCGCAGCCCGCAGGCCATCTTCGGTGCTGCCAGAGAGCGTGGCGGCTTCTTCCCATGCCCAGCGGGCACGGTCTGGATTGCCTGCAGCTTCGGCCTGAAAGCCAATGGAGCGCAGGACATACAAACTCTCCTCCGCGCTCATATTCCCGATCGTGTGGGCGTAGAGATAGGCTTCGAGCGCCGTTGCAGGGTCACCCACCCACACCGCGCAGTCCCCGGCCATGGCCCAGCCCTGAGCCGTGCCGGCGTTGACCGCCTGATCGCGCAGGTAAGCGTAATCGCAAGGGGCCTGCCCCGCACCGGAGGCGAAAGCAGAGACGGCACGGTCCAGATCTGGCCCGGACTCAAACAGCAATCCTGCGGCCAGAAGGCCAAGGGCGGAGTTCAGCCGGAAGCGCCAGCGGCGGGCAAGGCGGGCGGAACGGGTCATGGCGTGGTCTCCCGGATACGCTCCAGCGGAGCGGGCATTGGCGGGGGTGCAGAGGCGGGCTGGCGCGCAGGGCGGGCTTCCAGAGCCGCAATCGCCCTGTCGATGCGAAACTCGGGGCGCGCCTCGGGCAAGGCGGGCGCCAGTACCGGCATCGCTGTCTTCAGGGGCGCTGTCAGGGTGTCGGGCAGGGTGTGAACCGCGGGGCGGTCATCATGCCAGGCAAAGCTCGCCTGGGCCCTGCGTATCTCTTCCAGCGAAGGATAGGCGTGCATGGTCTTGTCCCAGGTGATGGGCTCGCGCGTCACCAGATGGACAATCCAGCGCCGGGCAGCGCGAGAGGCAGCCAGAAAGCCGATATAATTGGCGACCACCATGCGCACCGGGGCGAGCACGGTCAGCTTCAGCCCGTGCGTGGTGCCGGTGAAGATCAGGCGATGAGCGACCCGGTTCACCAGGAACCAGAAATTGATCAGCACGATGGACCAGACCCAGCT
>CAZCEG010000324.1:0-3175 GCA_964497275.1 uncultured Oceanicaulis sp. | reverse complement strand
GTTGCTGAATGCCGAGCACGAAAGCGGCTCCGAACTGCCGGCCTTCTGCAAGGCCCCCCTGCAGTGATGGGAGCTGGTTCAGGCTCGGTAATTCGTCGAGCAGTATCCATATCGTCCGGTCGGGATCGCGGGTTTGCGCCATGATGGCGGACAGGGCGACTTCCATCCATGTCGTGATGAGCGGCCGGATCGTTTCGTGCTGATCGGAACGTGAGGTCAGGAACAGGCAGGAGGGGGTGTCTTCTTCGACCCATTTGCGGATCGAGAAGACGGGTTTATCGCCTTCGCTGTCGGCCAGAGCCTGCATGGATGCCATGCTCGCGAGCAGCGTTGCGCGGATGCCTTGGGACTGTTTGGGGGTATCGGCGCCCATGGTGGCGGCGGCATTGGTATCGGCCAGAAAATCTGCCACGTCGCGTAAGGGCGCACGCAGCAGGAGGTACATGAGATCGCTCACCGAGCGCTTGTTCATGCGATGGAGCTTGTAAGCGGTTTCGGTGAAAAAGAGGCGCGCCCATTCGGCCCAGACAGGATCTGAATCATTGCCTCTGGACTGGATCAGGGCAGCGGCCATCTGGCGGAAGTCGGCATGTGAGCGGGCGTCTGCGAAGGGCGACCAGCCGGCACAGCGTTGATCGAGTGGATTGAGGATCTGGTCACCGCGTTCGGGATCATAAAATGGCGGCACATAGGTGCGCATTTTGTCGTAGACGATGGCGCGGTCTCCGCGTTCGCGGATCTGTTCCATCAGGCGAAGCATGACCTGGCTTTTGCCCGAGCCGGTAGTGCCCGCCAGAAGCGTATGGGTGGTCTCAGCCCGGAAGGGATAAGGCACTCCGGCAATCTCGTAGGGCTTGTATTTGCGGACTTTGTAGAGCTTGGCTTGCTGGCGATTGAAGACCTTGATGCGCCGGGTGAGCTCCTTGGCGGTAATGAGCAGCGCGCCGCGGATGGTGCGATCTGAACCGAGGCGCCGGCCGTGCGCGATAAAGATGGCGGCCATGATGAGGAAGAGCGCACCTCCAATTCCCAGGGCGTTGTAGATATAGCCCTTGGAGAAGGCGACAAATCGGTCGGCGGACTGACGCGTATAGGGGTCCGCCAGGATGCGGTCTGCGGGCATGCGCACATGGGTTCTGTCATGGCGCGCGACGGCATACTCGCGATTGGAACCGAGGGCGGTATTCACGCGCGCCATGTTTACGGTGATCCAGTTTTGCTGGTCGACCGGATCTGCGCGCTGGGTGATCAGGTAGAAGGCGGTGCCCATGGTGGTGATCACGCAGAGCACTGCCATGAGCCGCAGAATCTGGAGCGACATGCGCGCCGTATGGATGAAGACCTGACCGCCTCGCAGGAACGAGGAATGAGCGGCATTGCTGCCAAGTGAGGTGTCGTGACGGCTCATTATGCGCCCTCCCCGTCGATCCATTTTTCAGGATTGAGGGCGCTGATCGCGGTACACAATTCGAGCGGCGTGAGGACGTTATCGGCGCCCATTCTTACGGCCGCCTGGACCACATCTTTCTTGTGAGAATCGCGCCAGTTTTCGACCTGGGCGGCGATAAGTGCGAAGCTCAGCCAGCGCAAGGTTTTGAGCATTTCCCGGCGTTCGGACGCGCCGTTTAGATGCTCTCGAATAGCGGTTCGGATCAGCTCTGGCCGGGAAGTGGCCAGCCCTGACAGAACCCCATAATCAAGCTGCTGAAGAAGATCCGGATCGATACGGAAGCGCACCCTGGGCGCGCTATCAAGGTCGGGGAGATTAGTCATATTGCCACCCTTACTGGTTATGTAAGGACAGCGGGACTTGAGACGGTTTCATTCAAGCATAGGGATTGCCGGGACGCAACTCGTCTAGCGGCAACACACCGCCGCTGATATGGGGAGGGCCGCAACCGGCCCTGGGGGTGGCCGGGGCCGGCCCATATGTGGGCCGCACGCGGCCCATCCTAAGTTATTGATATTACAGCGATACAGAATTACGTCCAATTCGGTCCTTAGGGCGTTGTCGCCTTGGTCCAGATGGCCCCCAGAGCCTAAGCCATTGGTATATTGACGGTAATTCGTCTTGCGCAGCAAGACGGCACGGTGTGCATATTGTGTGATAAAAAACCAATGCGCTGATGCGCGGGCGGCGCAGCCGCCCGTACCGGCTAACAGTCGCAAAGGGGAGCAGGGCCACATCGTCTGAGCCGTTGCCGCGATACTGCCAGTTGCGAAGACTGGATCGGTACGCATAGCGACCAACCTCTCCGCCTGGACGGGAGAGGATCACACCCAGCTTACGGGATGTGAATGCGCCAGCTCGAAAAGACTGGACGTGACGGTAAGGTGATAGGGAGCCGGAAGAGGCTGCGTTGTCGCGCTCGAAAAAAATCGAAAACCCGTGACTGGAAATATGGGCCGGAACCGGCACCGGAAAGCCCCACGCTTCGCGCGAGAAACGTAGAGGCGAAAGCGCTCGGTCATATCGAAAAAAATAGCCCGGCATGGCCGGGCTTGGGGGATGAATGGATAAAGGAAACGAGGACGGAAAAGACCGCGAAAGCGGGACGCGGGGACGCTCGGCCCGACGGCAAAAAAACCGCCCGGAGCTGGTGAGCTACGGGCGGTCGGGAGTTTAGGGGAAAGGAGCCGACTGATCTTCGCCAAGACCAGTCACCCTTCCTGTCTCAATTCTTGCTCTCAGCGATGCGGGAAGCGGCCATCAGAGGGGTGGCAGGTTTGGCGCGGAGGTGGGTGCGCACGGCGCGAAAAGGATCGTCACCCGTATGGGCCAAGACCCGGCGCAGCCGGGGCTTGGTGGAGCGAAGCGGAATAGAGCCTGGCCGGCCGTCAGGCCGGTTCGCCCAGATCATCCTTCATCAGCAAATCCAGCACACCAGATTCCAGCAAGTCATACGGCTCAACCGGCTATCGGATCATGCTCACAATCGCTGCCAAAGAGATCCATCAGACTTGCCTGATACCGACACCGCAAACCCTGAACGACTGGTGATGATCGGCGTGAACTCGCTCCAAAGGCGCTGCACCAGCATTCGAGATCAATGCGAGCCAGCAGTGGGGAAAGCCGATTTACAGGCGCTTCAAACTCCCCTGCCCCGTTGCTGACGACGGCGCGGAAAACAGCCAGCCGGAAAGCAGCATCGGGGTCAGCAGTGCCGCCGCCATC